>JAYVHZ010000022.1:0-2625 GCA_043770645.1 Undibacterium sp.
TTTAATTACTTCGCATAAACCTGCTTACCCGCCTGCCAGGTTTGCAGTACCACAGTTTTGTAAATGTCTTTACTTGGAATCTTAAAGATATCCTGATCAATCACAATAAAATCAGCCCACTTTCCTTTTTCCAAACTACCCAAGATTTTTTCCTGATGACCTGCATAAGCGGCATCCAAAGTAAAACAACGGAAGGCCTCTTGCACCGTCATCGCTTGTTCTGGGTACCAGCCTTTCACAGGCATCTGCTGATGATCCTGACGCGTTACTGCAGAATAAATTCCCCAAAATGGATTCGGACTTTCAATCGGAAAATCAGAACCACAAGGGATCTTCGAACCCTGTTTCAAAAAAGTACGCCAAGCATATGCACCTTTAATTCTATCTTTACCCACTCTATCCTCAGCCATGTTCATGTCCGAAGTCGCATGGGTGGGCTGCATAGAAGGAATAATATTTGCGGCAGCAACGCGGGGAATATCTGCCAACTCCAAGACCTGCGCATGCTCAATCCGATGTCGCAAAATTTTTGCGCCATGTTTTGTGGGAATTGAAGCTAAGGCCTCAATCACTTGCCGATTACCCGCATCACCAATCGCATGCACATTCACCTGATAATTCTTTGCTGCGGCTTTCTGCACCATGCTTTGCATCTGCTTATCTTGCACAAACAAAAGTCCTTTGGTGTGCGGAGCGTCGCTATATGGCGCTAACAGCGCTGCACCACGGCTCCCGAGTGCGCCATCGGAGTACAGTTTCACGGCCCGTAATGCGTAACGGTCATCAGCCAAACTCATCAGTGGACCCGCAGCTGACACCGTATCAAAAAATTGATCAACGCCACCTATCATTCCGTAGACGCGCGTGGTCAACTTACCTTGCGTTGCATACTCTCGAAATAATTTATCCGATTGCGCATCCACACCAGCATCATGCACTGTCGTCAAACCAACGCTACGCAGTTGCTTGAGCGCAGCATCCAATGCGATTCTCAGTTCTGCATCATTTTGTGCAGGAATGACTTTTTCGAGAATGTCCATCGCGGAATCAACCAAAATTCCAGAAGCTTCTCCATGTTCATCACGTTCGATTTTTCCACCAAGCGGATCCGGCGTTGTTTTGGAAATACCCGCTAAAGCCAAGGCTTTAGAATTTGCCCAGCCAGCATGCCCATCAACTCGGCGAAGCCAAACCGGACGATCCGCCACTATCGCATCGAGTTCTTTGGCTGTAGGGAAGCGACCTAGCTTCCAAATTGCTTGATTCCATTCTCCACCCAAAATCCATTGCTGCTGCGTTGCCTGCTTGGCGTATTGGCTGATTGCAGCCAAGGCTTCTTGCAGCGTATTTGTCGCACGCAAACTCAACTGACTTTCCGCAGTGCCTAAGTTGAACACATGGCCATGCGCGTCAATCAAACCAGGCAATACCGTTTTACCACCCAGATCAATCAAGGTTGCCTTTGGCATTTTCTTTTGTAGTTGCTTTTGCGTTCCTGTGGCGATCACTTTTCCCGCGTCATTGACTAACATCGCATCAAAACTTTGTAACTGCTGTTTTGCATTTAAGGTGTAACCATTTGCCCGAACAAACAAAGTGTCAGCCTGCGCATTAAAACTATACACACTCAGCATCGCCAAACTCAGCGCCGCTAAATTCAAGGTATTTCTTCTTTTCATGTCTCTCTCCAAAATGCTAGGTAGTAATTATTATGCTGACTTTGCGAATGAAAACCAATGATCCCCAAATGCGAGCAAAGATCACTAGAAACAACAAAATCAAAGATGCAAGAAACTGCTGCGCGCTTCCGGCTTGGCTTCAACGCTGAAAAATTTAGCTAATCACAGCAAACACTTGCCAGCCGAAAACTTTAGCTGATTTTTGCGCTCTCTGCTGCTATTTCTCTTGACCTTGAAAGAGCGCCTTGCGTACACTTCGATGTTACCCATCTAACGGTCGATTGTATCGATTCATCTTTCCATGCAACGATTTATTTACAAGCTCTCTTGTTTTAGCCTGAGTTTACTTTGTCTAATGTCCGGCGAGGTACTTGCCAGCACTGATGGCACACTAAAATTAAGTAAAAAATTAGGTGATCACCGTATCGAATCGCAGGTCGATTTGAGCACGATTTCAGATATCGAGAAATTCGACGGCAACGAAGCGCTTATATTTACGGAATCAGATCTGTGGAACCGTATTCGTCAAGGTTATGCGATACCAAATTTAGACAATCAGTTAGTCACTTACCAAACCAATTGGTACAGTTCGCGTATTGATTATTTACTGAGGATTATTCAACGTGGCTCACGTTATTTGTATCACGTCGTTGATGCCTTAGATAAACGTGGCATGCCAACCGATTTGGCTTTATTGCCCTTCATCGAATCCGCATTTAATCCAAATGCGATTTCAAGCGCGAAAGCCTCAGGTATTTGGCAATTCATGCCAGCGACTGGACGCGATTTCAATTTGCATCAAAATATTTTCAAAGATGACCGACGTGGCGTCTTAGATTCAACCGAAGCAGCACTCGACTATTTGCAACGCCTACACAATTTATTCGGCGACTGGCAACTCGCTTTAGCTGCCTATAATTGGGGTGAAGGCTCAGTTCAACGAGCA
>JAYVHZ010000023.1:0-7197 GCA_043770645.1 Undibacterium sp.
AAAAAGTTCGCGTTAAGGATATGAGGACTTCCGTTGGGATGGGTATTAGCTGGATTTCTCCTATGGGACCTTTGAAACTCAGTTTTGGTAAGGCGCTGAATGCGAAGCCGGATGATCGACGTCAAGGCTTCCAGTTCACAATGGGAACGGGTTTCTAATATCGCTTCTAATTTAAGTTTGTATTTGCGATTTGCTTGTTGGTAATTTGAAGTTCGTAATGTGGAGAATATTTTGAGTCACATATCTAATCCGTCGAAATTTATACGTTATTTTTTGCTCGGCGCAGCTTCTTTTGTCGCTTTCGCACAAGCCCAAGCGCAAGATTTTAAAGTGGCATTTTTTAATGGGCAGCGCGTTTTAGATGAATCTGCTCCAGCAAAAATTGCCTCTTCACGTATCGAACAAGAATTTTCGAAGCGAAAAAAGGATCTCGACGATGTGAATGATCGCTTTCGTACGGCTTATCGCAAGTACGAGAAAGACGCTCCAACTCTATCTGAAGGCGAGCGTCTACGTCGTCAACGTGAGTTAGCAGAGATGGATCAGGATTTCAATCGTAAACAGCGGATTTACAATGAAGATTTGGCACAGCGACGCCAAGAAGAGGCGATCGCTTTAGGCGAACGCGCTCTGAAAATCGTACGTCAAATTGCAGAAGCAGAAAAAATTGATATCGTGCTACAAGATGCTTCTTATGTTAATCCACGTATCGACATTACCGATAAAGTATTGAAAGCACTTTCCAAATAAAAATGACAGATAAAAGCATTCGACTAGGAGAGTTAGTCGATCGCTTCGGTGGTCAGTTAATTGGTAATCCTGATATTCAGGTCGTCGGCATTGCCCCATTAAGTGATGCGAGCGATCGTCATATCACCTTCCTCTCTAATTCAAAGTTCAGATCGCAAGCGGAAAAAACGCAGGCGATTGCTTTGATTTTGTCCGAACAAGATCATCAGCATATCGCCAATGCCTTTCAGGGTACGCGTATCATCACGCCAAATCCCTACGTGTACTTCGCCAAAGCTGCTCAGTATTTCTTTGATTTGAATTCTGTATCTGCACCACAAGGAGTGCATCCATCAGCATGGGTTAGTACCCAAGCAGAGGTGGCAGCAACAGCGAGCATTGCCGCCCATGTGTCGATAGAAGCTGGTGCTGTGATTGGTGAAGGTGTCGTTATCGCCGCAGGCGTGTCAATAGGTCGAGGTGTCGCGATTGGCGATGGTTGTCAAATTAATGCGAACGTAAGTATCTACAATGATTGCATTATCGGACAGCGTTGCATCATTCATTCGGGCGCGGTAATTGGCGCTGATGGTTTTGGCTTCGCGAATGAAAAAGGCAAATGGATCAAGATTCCGCAAACTGGTCGTGTAGTGATTGGCGATGATGTTGAGATCGGTGCAAATACCAGCATCGATCGTGGTGCTTTAGCCGATACCATCATCGAAAATGGCGTTAAACTCGACAACCAAATTCAAATTGGTCACAACTGCCACATTGGTGAAAATACCGCGATGGCGGGTTGTGTCGGTGTGGCTGGTAGTGCGAAGATAGGTAAGAACTGTACGTTCGGAGGCGCTGCGATGGTCTTGGGGCATTTAACGATTGCCGATAATGTTCATATTTCATCCGGCAGTATGGTGTCGCGATCTATACATGAACCAGGTCAGTACACAGGATTTTATCCTTTGGCGAAGAATGCTGACTGGGAAAAAACGGCTGTCATTGTACGCAATCTCGATAGCATGCGCGACAAGCTCAAACAATTAGAGAAGACTGTCAAAGCACAGACATCTCAAACAATTAATCAACATTTAAATACCTCTAACTCAGAAGAATAGTATGGAAAACATCGATAAGACCCTCGACATCAATCAGATCAAACAATACTTGCCGCATCGTTATCCGATGCTCTTAGTTGATCGTGTATTGACTTGGGAAAGCGGAAAGACGATCACGGCGATTAAGAACGTCACCGCAAATGAAGAGTTCTTTAATGGTCATTTCCCAAATAAGCCGGTCATGCCTGGCGTGTTAATGGTTGAGGCGATGGCGCAGACCGCCGCGATTTTATCCTTTCTGACGATGGGTAAAAAGCCCGATGAAAACACCATTGTGTATTTTGTCGGTATCGACAATGTGCGTTTCAAACGCCCAGTGGGCCCTGGCGATCAGTTGAAAATGGACGTGGAAATTTTGCGAGTGGCTCGTGGTATTTGGAAATACAAAGCGGTAGCAACAGTGGATGGTCAATTGGCGTTGGAAGCAGATTTGATGTGTACCTTGCGCAGCACCAGCGATGACACAAAACCAGTGACTACAGTAGCAACCGGCGACACTCCTGCAGGAGCATAAATATGGTCATTCATTCCACCGCCATCATTGACCCGAAAGCGCAGCTCGACTCCAGTGTGGAAGTCGGCGCCTATTCAATTATTGGACCGAATGTGCGTATCGATGCCGGTACCAAGATCGGTCCGCATGTGGTGATTGAAGGCCATACGACCATCGGTAAAGATAATCAGTTCTTTCAATTCTCATCAATCGGTGCGGCACCTCAAGATAAGAAATATGCCGGCGAACCGACTTTGTTGACGATTGGTGATCGTAATGTGGTGCGTGAGTTTTGTACTTTTAATTTAGGTACGGTACAAGATGGTGGCGTGACCAGTATTGGTGACGATAATTGGATCATGGCTTACGTACATATTGCGCATGATTGCCATGTCGGAAATCGTACGATTTTTGCGAATAATGCGGCATTGGCGGGACATGTGCAAATTGGCGATTGGGTGATTCTGGGCGGTTTTTCGAATGTGCATCAATTCTGCAAAATTGGCGCACATGCGATGGTCGGAATGAGTACCAGCTTGACACAAGACGTACCACCATTTGTCATTTTGAACGGCAATCCGGCGGCAGCGCATGGTATTAATATCGAAGGATTAAAGCGTCGCGGCTTTAGTCGCGAGCAAATTTCCGCAATTCGTCAGGCATACAAAACATTGTACAAATCGGGTTTGACTTTGGATGAGGCGAAAGCGGAACTGGATAAAGAAATCGCAGCGCAAACACCTGAGATTGCCGAGCATATTTCGTCTTTCCGTAGTTTCTTAGATACCTCAACGCGCGGCATCGTGCGTTAAGTTTTAGGACCATCGTGACGCGTCCTATTATTTCCATAGTTGCCGGAGAAACTTCCGGCGACATGCTGGCAGCCCGTTTATTGTCTGGCTTGCGCCCTCAATTACCAGATTCGCTCATGCACGGCATTGGCGGTAAGCACATGGCCGAATTCGGATTTCACAGCGATTTTCCGATGGAAAAATTGTCTGTGCGTGGTCTGTTTGAAGTCTTAATGCACTACCGTGAGATATCTGGCATTCGTAAACAGTTAATGGCGCAATTACTGGATGAAAAGCCGGATGTGTTTATCGGTGTCGATGCCCCTGATTTTAATTTGGATCTAGAAATTCAGCTTAAACGTGCCGGTATTCCGACCATGCATTACATCAGTCCGTCGATCTGGGCTTGGCGTGGCGGCAGAATTAGGAAAATCGCCGAAGCGGTTTCTCACATGCTGGTGATCTTTCCTTTCGAAGAAGAGATTTATCGAAAAGCAGGGATTCCTGCGACCTATGTCGGACATCCTTTGGCGCAAGTTATACCTATGCAGCCTGATGTTGAGGCAGCACGCGAGGAGTTAGGTTTAGAAGCCGATGCTCGTGTAGTGACGATACTGCCGGGCAGCCGTATGTCCGAATTAAAGTACAACACGACAGCCTTCATCGCGACCGCAAAGCTGCTACTGCAACGTGATCCACATCTGCAGTTTTTAGTTCCTATGGTTGGACCTAAACAGCGCGCTTATTATTCCGAATTAGTCCTGGCGGCTGGCTTGGATGAAGTTCCCATTTTGTTAATGGATGGGAAATCTCACACCGCGATTGCAGCGGCAGATGTGGTTTTGGTGGCGTCCGGCACCGCGTCATTAGAAGTTGCTTTGTTCAAAAAACCAATGGTGATCGCCTATAAGATGATGGCAGCTTCTTGGCATGTATTGAAGCAAATGGGCTATCAGCCTTGGATAGGTTTGCCAAATATTATGGCAGAAGAATTTCTCGTGCCAGAATTTTTGCAATCGGCAGCGACACCGCAAAATATGGCGGATGCCTTGTGGCAGCAACTGAATGACGTGGCTTTGCAAAAACGCCTGCATCAGCGTTTCACGGACATGCATCACGAATTATTGCGCGACACCGCCAGCATCTCTGCGCAGGCAGTTCTTAATCTTATTCACGCACCGTAAGCGTATCTCACCTTATTGAACACGGTATTTCATTCTAGTTGTTCAAGCTCTGCAGGAATTTTCACACCATGTACATCGACTCTCATTGCCACATTAATTTCCCAGAATTGGCAGCACGTATGCCAGAACTATTGCAACGCATGGAAGACAATGGTGTGACGCATGCATTGTGTGTTTCAGTCGATTTGCCTGATTTTCCTCAAGTGCTGGCGTTGGCTGAACAATACACGCATATTTATGCTTCGGTCGGCGTGCATCCTGATTACGAAAACACGGAAGATCCGAGCGCTGAGCGTTTAGTTGAATTGTCGCAGCATCCCAAAATCATTGCGATAGGCGAAACAGGGCTGGACTATTTTCGTTTGAAAGGCGATCTGGAGTGGCAGCGTGAACGTTTTCGCCAGCATATTCGGGCATCACGTTTAAGTCGCAAACCTCTGATCATCCATACACGTGCCGCGTCGGAAGATACGATACGGATCATGCGGGAAGAGGGCGCTGGCACGGATCAAGGTGGCGTGGCTGGCGTCATGCATTGTTTTACCGAGTCTTTAGAAGTCGCGCAAGCAGCGGTTGAGATGGGCTTTTACATCTCTTTTTCAGGTATTTTGACATTTAAGAGCGCAAAAGATTTACAGGCTGTTGCAAAAGCGCTGCCGATTGAGCGTATCCTGATCGAAACCGATTCGCCCTATCTTGCGCCAGCCCCGCATCGTGGCAAGACGAATGAGCCGGGGTTCGTGAAGCATGTTGGTGAATTTTTGGCGGACTTAAAGCAATTGCCGCTGAAGCAAGTGCAAGAACAAACGACGCAAAACTTCTTTGATCTTTTTAAGTTCGCGCAAAAAAATTAAGGTGAAATAAAAATCCATGCGCTTCCCCAACCACCTTAGCCACGTTCGACTAATTGCCGTTTGGATTTCTTTACTACTCTTCACGCCAGCAACATGGGCGCAGTTATCGTCATCCTCTGCCGCAGAACAAGTTATTCTCGCCGCCAGATTTGACGATGTTAGCGGTATCAAAAAGTATGTTGAGCAGCAAGGCGATATCAATTTAGCTGAGGCAGATCGAGGCGAAAGTTTGCTGATGATCAGTATTCGCGAAAACTCGCAACGTGTCTTTGCATACTTGGTGCAGTATCCTAAAATTCAACTCGATCAACGAGCTAAGAACGGCGATACAGCATTGATGTTAGCGGCCTATTTAGAACAAAAAGACAAGGTGCAGCGCTTAATCGATGCGGGTGCACAGGTGAATCAAGAGGGTTGGACAGCATTGCATTATGCTACTGTCGTAGGAAATTTTGAGATCGTTACGATGTTGATTGAGCGCCATGCTGACATCAACGCTGAGACCCCGAATAAGACCACACCTTTAATGTTGGCAGCCCGTCGTGGTGAAATGAATGTAGTCAAATATCTGATTGCTGAAGGCGCTGATATTACTTCGAAAAATATGCTGGGCTGGACGGCTTATGACTTTGCGGTCGAGTCAGAACGACGCGATATCGCGACCTTGCTGCAAGAATTGATACAAGTGAAAACAGGAGAGCGCAACTAAGTTTGCGAATCGTGATGAACTCGACACTGCGCCAACTCCTGATGATATTTAGCTTATTCTTGACCGCTTGTGGCGCCCCCAAGACTGAGACACCGAAATCTGATGCTTCAGTTGAAAAACCAAAATTACCAGAAAAAATTCCTAGCAAGCCTGATCAACTAGCGATAGTCAAATCTAATGCAAAAACCTTAGTGGACTATCAGCTCGAATTGGCTAATCACCTCTCCCGTGTGAATGCTGCGAAAATTTATACGGGCAATCCTCAGGCTCTATTACGTTCGGTGATCGTGCTGAGATTTACCCTAAACTCCCAAGGAAATTTACTCAATAAAGTCATCGTGCGTAGTAATAAAGACAGAGAAACGGAAACCATAGCATTGTCCAGTTTGGCCAAAGCGCAACCGTTCCCTGTTCCGCCCGCAATATTCTTAAAACAAGGCAAGCTCGATATCGTCGAAACTTGGCTGTTCAATTCGGACGGGCGTTTCCAATTAAGAACGGTCGCGTTGCCACAGGCGAGTCAGTGAAAATCTAGACCTGAATTTCCATCAAATCACTTCCTACAATAATTTCGCCATCAAAATAAGGCCGTACCGCATTGAGCCAGACGCTGTCATCCAGATAGGGGTAGCCGCCGGGAACAAAATGCGATAACACTAGTTTTTTGACTTTCGCTTTGGTCGCGACACGCCCAACTTGTTCTGCAGTGCTATGACTAGCAAGTAAATGTTCTTTTAAGCGCGTCGCGTTGGGTTCAGTGGCGAGTAGTTGGTCTAAGGATGGCGTGTGCATGATTTCATGCACCAAGACGTCAGCGCCTTGTGCCAATCGCACCAGATTTTCTGAGTAGCTGGTATCACCCGACATCACGATAGCTTTTCCTTGATGCTCAAATCGGTAGGCAAATGAAGGTGCAACGGGCGGATGTACGACTTGTGCAGCAGTGACCTTGACCTTTTGATTTTGCATGACGAGGCCATCTCTCTTTAATTCATGTGGATAAATAAAGGATTTGAGTGGTTTGCGGCCTTCATCCACTATCCGTGTTTTGATATCGAAGTCATTTAACGCTAAAAATTGTTGTGTCATGCGTTTTATGGGCGCTGGTCCATAGGTGTCAACACGATGATTCAGATCGGCTGCCCACGCCAGCAGCATCAAATTGCCATAGTCGGCATTGTGATCTGAGTGATGGTGAGTAAGAAATACATGGCGTACAGCGGATAATTTGATGCCAGCTTTAACGATTTGTTGGGCGACGCCATTACCACAATCAATAACATAGGCCTCCCCATCGATGAGTATCATTTGCGCTGGAG
>JAYVHZ010000024.1:0-4898 GCA_043770645.1 Undibacterium sp.
CTAAGGTCAAAGTCATTAATGATCTCGACACGTTGATTTGGAACCTTAATAAGAAATACCTATTCGAGCTGAGTCAAAAACAATTGTCCGTGATCCCAACTATTTGTGTCACTTCAGATGACCAGGATAGTCTGGCTGAATTAATGAAGCAACTTGATAGTAAACAGATCGTGATTAAGCCTGTGCAATCGGCTGGCGCCTGGCGTACCTTGCGCGTGAATATGGACAATATGCTAGAAGTCGATCGTGATTTTTCGGTATGGCGACAAGAGCAGGACTTTTTGGTGCAGCCCTTTATGCCAGAGATCATGTCTGAGGGGGAATGGTCTTTAATTTTCTTTAATGGCGTATTTAGTCATGCGTTGATCAAACGCGCAAAGACAGGGGATTTTCGAGTTCAATCTGACCATGGTGGTACCGTGCAAGGGATTGAAGTATCCGCAGCGCTGCGGATGCAAGCCCAGACCATATTAAACGCCTTAGAATGCATGCCATGCTACGCGAGAGTTGATGGCGTCATGCGCGATGGGCAATTCCTGCTGATGGAACTTGAGCTATTAGAGCCAGAATTGTTCTTGGAGTTAGAGGAACACGCACCGCAGCGATTTGCGCAAGCGATCTTGGCAAGATTGACGAATTCTGAGTCTCATTAATTAATGAGCTAGATTTAGTTATCGTTGCACTGGTCGTGGCAGTTGTCACTACATTTCTTGCTGCAATTGCTGTGCCATCTGGCAAAGTTTGGCCACCGTATTTATATTCCGCGCAGTCCCTAATTTGGCTGCCGGAATCATGAGTTTCGAAGCCGCCATGCCTTCACCATAATAGATGTACAAAGCGCGTTCGCCACAAATAAGCTCTTCATCTCGCTTGTTTTTGACGGCCTCTAGCATTGCAGCTGTCGGCGTTTCGTCAAGAAACAAGCAGACACTGCGGTTACCAGCTTGGTGAGCAAACGGATTGTTAGCCAGCAGTCTTTGTAATTCTTCAGGGGTTCGAATAAAGACACCGACGGCTTTTCCCGCATAGTTTGCTAAGGCGTCCTCGATCAAGGATTGGCATTTTTTCGCACCATGTTGACTGCAAAAAATCACATTGCCACTGGCGATGTAGGTCTTCACATGTTGAAAACCTAGTGCTTCGCACATCAGGGACAGGTCTTTCATAGGTAGCTTGCCAGTGCCACCAACGTTCACCGCACGCAATAGAGCAATATAAATAAACACGGTGCTATGCGCTCAAGAGTGTGACCAACGCAGCATAGATCACCAAGGAAAGAAAAGCGATGAATAACAAAGCCAGAGTACGCCACAAACTACCAAATATACTCAGACTATAGGCACGCCGAAGCTGGGCGAACATGTGCACGGGCGGGACGGTCATGAACAAAAATCCAGCTGTTCCAGTGAAATCAAATTTAGACAAAATCGCGATCGTGATCAACAGCAGACACATAAAGGATAAGGAATACAGAGAAAACACGGCATGATCAAACATCACATACTTACGCTTGAAGGCAAATAATAGCCATAAAAATGGCAGGGAAATTGGCATCAATAAAAACGCTGAACTCGCTGCATTTTTCTTCATTTTGTAGAGTGTTAACTCGCGATTTTTATCGGCATGCGCCAAAGCTTCGCCAACAAAGGGAATCTTTGATAGATCTTCTAAATCGCTGTCGGCCTCGACTGACACCTCGGTTTTCGCACTGGCGCCTTTAACTGGAGTTACCGCGTCGGTATCTTTAGTGCTGACTGCATCGGATTTGCCAGGCCTCGGTTTAGCCGCAGTTCCATCGTTCACTGGCTTATTTTTCTCCAGACGCTTTTTATAATATTTAATTTCACGTTCTACGTGACGAATCTCTTGTGCTAACTCCCATGGTTTGACTTCTGCGGCGGATTTTTCCGCGGCGCTGAGAGACTCATACGCAAGCTCTTTTGCGCGTAACTCGGCTAAGTTCTTTTCATTGCTTGTTAATTGCTGTTGTGTTTCTTGTAGATTGATGGTTTTTCCATCAAAGCTATCCAGACGGTCTTGGAATTTTCGGATATCTGATTGTGTTTCCCGAATTTCTTGTTGTAGATCGACTGCGTCTGTGCTGCGAGGAGGCAGTTTTGCTAATTCAGCCATCTGCTGTTTTTGTAATTCTTGGCTCAATTCTAATTTCTTGGCGATGCTTTCACGGACCTCAGGAATCTTAAGCATTTCATCACTTGGTCCTTTCATCGTGAATGAAAAAACAAAAAACATCAGAAAAATCAAAAACAAAAACAAAGCTAATGGCGAAACAAACGAAGTGCGTTTACCTTCGATGTAGTCTTTGGTTAGGTGTCCAGGTCGGAAAATCAAAGCAGGAATCGTGCGCCAAGCTTTGGTATCAAAATGGAAGATGCCATGTAAGACTTCTTCCACCATGTGCAGTAGTGAGCGATGAATATGCGAGGATTGACCACAGGCATGGCAATACGCGCCATTAAGTGTGGTGCCGCAATTTGCACAAGTTTTTGTGTCCGCTGAGCTGTCGGTGCCTGTTTGGTTTTCTAAGGCATTGGTGACCACAATAGCGGCCAAAGTTTCACCCGCACCACTTATTTCTATCCCCATCTTTCACCCCATATTCTTGTTGTGTCGATTGTGCCTTATTCAGTCAATAGTCTCAAGTGAAGTGTCGAAGTATCTCAGTATCACCAATGGTAGTTTAGAGTTAATCCAAGGTTCCTGACGTCGGTGTTGTGATCGATGTGCTTCGCTGTGGACAAATCCATAAATCGTAATTGTTTGATATTGCCACGTGGACACGCAGCCAATGAATTACGTGAGCTGCTTAAAACAGAAGAACGTATCAAGGAAAATATCACTCTGCAGGCGGAAGTTGAGAGGAGCCGATTGAGTCTTCAACGCGGGGTATTCTTAGCGCTGTTCTTACTATTGGCGCTGGCATGGTCAGCACGCCTATTCGTGCAAGTCAGACGACGTAATTCTGACTTGCAAGTGTTGAATAAAGAACTGGATATCCAACGATTTCAAGACCCGTTGACGCAACTCTTTAATCGTCGTTATGTCATGGAAAAACAAAGTGGAATCTGGCAAAGAGTGCAGAATCAAGGTGCGGCGTTACTGATTATCGATGCCGATTTCTTTAAAAAAATTAACGACAATTATGGCCATCCTGCTGGCGACGCCGCCTTGTTAGAAATTGCTCGCCGTATTCAGCTGAATGTACGTGATAGTGATATTGTCGTGCGTTGGGGAGGTGAAGAGTTTTTGATTTGCAGTTTTGGCTGCGATGCCACTCAGGCGGGGATGATGGTAACTCGTATTTTGTCCGAACTTCGAGGCGCACCTATGGAATTCGATGGTAATCAAATTCAATTAAGGGCTATGCGCTGATGCCATTGCAATGGCGCGTGAATATGCCGGTCAGCTTCGAGGAAAGTATTAAGTTTGCCGATGCAGCCTTATATCTGGCGAAAGCTAAAGGACGTAATCGCGCTTTTGGCGTGCAAGAGATTGTTGACTATTCTGGAAATCCGCAGCAGATATTTGACCAATTGGAGCAAGCTGGTATCGACGGTACGCTCGTGTTGAAAGAATTTCTGGGGTCTAATTTTGATTGAAACTACGTAGTTTGGAATGTAACTATCTCTTTGATGAGACTTGCACCACAGGCCAGTGTATAAACTAAAAGATAATGACCATTGTCCCTTTAGGAATCTCATCGAAATAGCGCTGAATGTCTGCCACATGCATGACGATGCAACCCCAAGATAGATGGCGAGAGCCGTTATTTGGCCATTCATTTATCCAACCGTGGAATCCGATACCGCCACCTAGTTTCGTGCTTTCTAAGCTTGGCGAACGATTTGACCATCTGTTTCGAATGTTGTTCGCTTGCTCGCGGCTGATCAAGTTTTGCGCAACTCCTCGCTCCGCATCATACGCATTTGGATAATTGATTTTTATCCAGTGCCCACCAAAATAGACACCGTACTTGCCAGGAAAGTGACCGCGATATTTTTGCGTGATGAAGTACATGCCTTTGGGTGTTTTATTATCCCCTTGAATTTGTTTTTGACCTTTTGCTTGCCCAAGACTGATATCAAGATCGGCGATGGTCTTACCATCTTTGATGATGCGCATACGATAGCTATCTTGGTCCACCAAGATTAAATTTGACTCCAGCTGTGGATCAAATAACTGCTGACGTAGCTCAACAAACGACGCAAGGTTTACATCTTCGACCACGCCTGAGCTTGGTGCGCGTACATGCAGAGTGACGCGTTTTTCATTGATAGCTTGGCTTGAAGATCCAAGAACCTGTCCACGTCGTATGTTCTCTCCAATTACTAGTTTAAGATCGGAGAGTTGGTGATAGCGCGAAAAAATCGTTTTTCGCGCATTATTTTCAAAATAATTGTGTCCGACTACCACATCGAATAGCGGTGAATTAGGAACAGGAATTAAGCTATGCACACGTCCATGAGCCAGTGCATAAACTTTTTCTGAGTTAACTTTTTTCTTAGGTGAATCGAAGCCATCAGCGACCAAAAACGTCTTTTTTAGGAAGCTATCAAATCTCTCATGAGCTTGATTGCCTGCATTCGATATCTCGGTCGCCTGTAAGCTTGAGGCGCAAATAATGCTGCAAATCGCCCACAATAATCTTGTGGGAATTTTTGAAGAAAACCATTCCAATTTGCAGCTCCTTCTTTTCAACGGCAAACTTAATTTCTCAATTTATGCGGTCACTTCAGTCTTAAGCTCGCGCGTCTTTGACTTTTTCCACCCGACGTTGCAATACAAAAATCGGCTGTGCCCATTCCGTATCTTTTTTCTTCTTGCTGGTGATCAGCGTCAATTCAGACGGATCATAGACGTCGGTATTGTGCGTCAAC
>JAYVHZ010000025.1:0-2997 GCA_043770645.1 Undibacterium sp.
AGCAGCGCGGGTTGCACCCGCCCTACGAGACTGAGGATTTGGCGTTTGTGAGTTTGAAAGATAGAAAATAATATTCGAAAAATTGAAGTAAAACCCCTCAACGCCGAGACGCAGAGACGCCGAGGAGCGCAGAGAAAATCAAGTTCTTGCTGTTGGGACATGGCGCAGAAGGAGAGTGAAATTAGTTGTTTTCTCTCTTTTCGTTTTTCTCACCGTCTCTGCGCCTCGGCGTTGAGGGGTTTTTATCTAAAAATGGAAAAACTATGAATACACAATTCCGCAAAAACCTCCCAGGCACGCAACTAGATTACTTCGACGCCCGCGAAGCTGTTGAGGCCATCGAAGCAGGCGCATACGCCAAGCTGCCATACACTTCACGCGTACTAGCCGAAAACTTGGTACGTCGTTGCGATCCAGCGACTTTGACTGATTCCTTAAAACAGTTTATCGAACGCAAACGTGATTTGGATTTTCCATGGTTTCCGGCCCGTGTTGTGTGTCACGATATTCTTGGTCAAACAGCATTGGTTGATCTTGCAGGTTTGCGCGATGCGATTGCGGATCAGGGCGGCGACCCAGCACAAGTCAATCCGGTGGTTCCTGTGCAATTGATTGTCGATCATTCTCTGTCAGTTGAATGTGGTGGTTTTGATCCACAGGCCTTCGAAAAAAATCGGGCGATTGAAGACCGTCGCAATGAAGATCGCTTTCATTTCATTAATTGGACCAAGCTTGCGTTCAAAAATATGGAAGTCATTCCGCCCGGTAATGGCATCATGCATCAGATCAATTTGGAGCGCATGTCGCCCGTGATCCAATCGCAAAATGGCGTGGCTTTTCCTGATACTTTAGTCGGGACCGATAGTCATACGCCACACGTTGATGCACTCGGTGTGATCGCGATTGGTGTCGGTGGATTGGAAGCAGAAAACGTCATGCTCGGTCGTGCATCGTGGATGCGTTTGCCGGATATTATCGGCGTGGAGCTCAGTGGCAAACCACAACCAGGCATTACTGCAACGGACGTCGTATTAGCACTCACAGAATTTTTGCGTAAATCCAAAGTGGTGGGCGCTTATCTTGAGTTTTACGGTAGCGGTGCCGCAGCCTTGACTCTGGGTGATCGTGCGACGATTTCGAATATGGCACCGGAATATGGCGCGACGGCAGCGATGTTCAGTATCGATCAACAAACCATCGATTACTTAAAATTGACCGGTCGTGAAGACGCACAAGTAGCATTGGTTGAAACCTACGCAAAAGTGGCAGGCTTGTGGTCCGACTCCTTAGTCACCGCGGAATACGAACGCGTGTTGCAATTTGATTTGTCATCGGTCGTGCGCAATATGGCGGGACCATCGAATCCGCACGCTCGCGTTGCTACCAGCGATTTAGCAGCAAAAGGTATTGCTGCTGCATGGGACGACGTTCCAGGCCAAATGCCAGATGGTGCGGTGATTATCGCTGCTATCACCAGCTGTACCAATACCTCCAATCCACGTAATGTGATTGCTGCTGGCTTGTTAGCGCGTAATGCAAACCGCCTTGGCTTAACTCGTAAGCCTTGGGTTAAATCTTCTTTAGCGCCAGGTTCTAAAGCAGTGACTTTGTATCTGGAAGAAGCGGGCTTGATGTCTGATCTGGAAGCTTTGGGCTTTGGTGTTGTTGCTTACGCTTGCACATCCTGCAATGGTATGTCTGGCGCACTAGATCCTGTGATTCAGCAAGAAATTATTGACCGCGATTTATATGCGACCGCTGTGTTATCCGGTAATCGCAATTTCGATGGTCGTATTCATCCTTATGCGAAACAAGCATTCCTCGCCTCGCCACCACTTGTGGTTGCTTATGCGATTGCTGGCACGATCCGTTTTGATATTGAAAAAGATGTGTTGACCGTCGTCGATGGCAAAGAGATCCGTTTGAAAGACATCTGGCCGACTGACGAAGAGATCGATGCCATCGTGAAGTCCAGTGTGAAACCTGAGATGTTCCGTAAAGTCTACGAGCCTATGTTCGCGATCTCGACAGAGAAAGCGGCCAGCGTCGCGCCTCTATACGATTGGCGTGCGCCTTCCACCTATATCCGTCGCCCACCTTATTGGGAAGGCGCTTTGGCTGGTGCCCGTACCATGAAAGGTATGCGTGCCTTGGCGGTGTTAGGCGACAATATTACGACCGATCATTTATCGCCATCGAACGCGATTATGTTGGATAGTGCGGCGGGTGCTTATCTCGCGAAGATGGGCTTGCCAGAAGAGGATTTCAATTCTTATGCAACGCATCGTGGCGATCATTTGACTGCGCAACGTGCGACATTTGCGAATCCAACATTGAAGAACGAAATGGTGCGCGATGCCGATGGCAAGATCAAAGCTGGTTCACTTGCACGCATAGAACCCGAAGGCAAAGTGACGCGCATGTGGGAAGCCATCGAAACTTACATGGAACGCAAACAACCGCTGATCATTATTGCGGGTGCCGATTATGGTCAAGGTTCTTCACGTGACTGGGCCGCCAAAGGCGTGCGATTGGCAGGCGTGGAAGTGATTGTGGCGGAAGGTTTTGAACGGATTCATCGCACCAATTTGTTGGGGATGGGTGTTTTGCCACTTGAGTTCAAAGCAGGTGTCAATCGTTTGACTTTGCAATTAGACGGAACAGAAACCTATGACGTAACTGGCGAATGTACACCGCGCACGACCTTGACTTTGGTCATTCATCGTAAAAACGGTGAACGTGTTGAAGTGCCTGTCACTTGCCGTCTCGATACAGCTGAAGAAGTATCGATTTATGAAGCGGGCGGTGTGTTACAACGTTTTGCTCAGGACTTTTTGGAATCGACTAAGACTGCGTAAAAGCATAATTTTAGTGGTAGATAAATCGCGCTTTTGTTGTCATTCCTGCGAAGGCAGGAATCCAGTGGCGTTATTTCAGATATGTAGGGCGGGTGCAACCCGCGCCGCCATAACTTTGAGTAGCCGATCTCGTAGGAAT
>JAYVHZ010000026.1:0-6878 GCA_043770645.1 Undibacterium sp.
CTAGAGCGTCAGGCTTTGATCGCTACCGAGATCGATCAATACCGTCTATGCCGCGACGGTTTACGTGCCTATTTTGCCAGATTCAAGCTCACACTATTAGAACAAGAGACCCTGCAATTACAAGATGAAGAGGAACGTCTGCACAGTCGCTTGCTACCGCTAACAAGTCAACGTGAAACCCAACGCCAAACAATTGATGATATCAAAAATGCCTTACGCGACAATGGCGGTGATCGCATTGAACGCCTCAGCCACGAGATCAAAAACAAAGAATGGATGCGCGATCAGCGCAAACAAAAAGCCGAACGATATCGACAATTATGTAGCGAGGTTGAACTCACTGATGTCAGCGATTTAAACCATTTTCTTGATCAAAGAAGCGCTCTGAAAAATCTACGAACGGACGCCCGTGCGCAGGAAGCAACATTACAAAACGATTATGCAGAACACGGCGTTAATTTTCGCCAAGACAAAATTGAGCGCGACCAGATTCATACTGAAATCACCAGCTTAAAACAAAGGCGCAGCAATATTAATGACAGGCAAATTCGAATTCGCGCTGCGCTTTGTGCAGATCTCGGATTCGCCGAAGAAGATTTACCCTTTGTAGGCGAACTCTTGCAAGTGCATGAGAACGAAAAGGATTGGGAAGGCGCTATCGAACGCCTATTGCACGGGTTTGGTTTATCCATGTTGGTAGCCGATGATAAGTATGCTGCTGTGGCGGAATGGATTAACAGCCATCATCTCAAACAACGCTTTGTGTATTTTCATGTGCATACACATGCAAACGTCCATCGTCGCACTGAAATGCCGACTTTGCATCGTGATTCACTGGTAAGAAAAATCGCCATTAAACCCGACTCTGCTTTTTATTCATGGCTAGAACGCGAAATTGCCCAACGCTTCGATGTAGCTTGCTGTCTCGATCAACAGCAGTTCCGCCGCGAAGCGCGTGCGATGACGCTCGCAGGCCAAATCAAAGATCCCAGTGGTCGTCATGAAAAAGATGATCGATATAGCTTGCATGACCGTAGCCGCTATGTGCTGGGCTGGAGCAATACAGAAAAAATCAAAGCTTTGGAGAAAAACCGTCTAAAACTAGAAACAGAATTAGGCAAAATCGCACAAGTCATGATGGCGGTAAAAAAGGAAATGGATGTTCTTAAATCGCGCATTGATCATTACAACCGACTGGAAGAATTCAATGAATTTGAAGAGTTAGACTGGGCAAGTCTCGCCAGCGAAATTCAATCGCTGCAGGAAGAACGAGATAAGCTCAGCGCATCGTCGGATGTCATGGCGCAATTGCAGCAGCAATTACAAGCTGCTGAAAAAGCCATCGTCAAATCTGAAAAAGAACTAGATACTTACAAAGCACAACTGGCGCGAATCGAACTCCAACTAAGCAATAATCAAAAGCACCAACAACAAATTCAAGTCATCTTAGAAAAGAATAGTGCCAGTGTCGATACAGAAGCCCTGTTTGAAAAATACCGAGCACTGGCATTAGGTGAGCACAGCATCACCCTACTCTCTTGCGACGATCAAGAACAAGAGCTGCGTACCTGGCTGCAAAATAATATCGATAAAGAAGAGCAAAAACTCAAACGCCTACGCGAGAAAATTCTACAGGCAATGAACCAATTCAAGATCGAATTCAAATTAGAAACGGCGGAATTTGACGCCAGTATTGATACTGGTTTTGAGTATCAAAATTTGCTCACGCAATTGAGTCTGGATGATCTACCCCGCTTTGAGGCGCGCTTTAAAGACATGTTGAATGTGAACACGATTAATGAAATCGCCAACTTCAATGCACAGCTTGGACGCGAACGCGAAACCATTAAAGAACGCATTGCGCATATCAATCAATCACTAACTCAGATCGACTACAACGCCGGGCGCTACATCGTTTTAGAATCACAAATCAGCCCCGATGCCGAGATACGCGATTTTCAGGCGGAGCTGAGAACATGCACCGAAGGTGCCCTAACGGGCTCAGATGAAGCGCAATATTCTGAAGCCAAGTTTTTACAGGTGAAACGCATCATTGACAAATTTCGCGGGCGCGATGGTTTAACTGAAGCCGATAAACGCTGGACCCATAAAGTCACCGATGTACGCAATTGGTTTTTATTTGCCGCGAGCGAACGCTATCGTTTAGATGATACGGAGTTTGAGCATTATTCTGATTCGGGTGGTAAATCAGGCGGGCAAAAAGAAAAATTGGCCTACACTATTTTGGCAGCGAGTTTGGCCTATCAATTTGGTTTGGAATGGGGTGCCAGTCGTTCGCGGTCTTTCCGATTTGTTGTCATTGATGAAGCCTTTGGACGTGGCTCAGATGAATCGGCGCAATATGGCTTGCGTTTATTTGCTCAACTCAATTTACAGCTTTTAATTGTCACGCCACTGCAAAAAATTCATATCATTGAACCGTATGTCGCGCATGTTGGCTTTGTCCATAATGAAGATGGTCGCAGTTCTAAATTACGTAATTTGTCGATTGCTGAATATCGTAGTGAGAAGGCGGCTTTAAGTGAATATGCCTAAGAAAAAATCATAATGAATTGGAGCACAGAAAAAAGTTTAAAAGAGCAAGTCTTGCGCTGGTGGGAGCAAGGTGATTTGTTGCGCGCTAGCTTGCCGCTACAGGAAAATACGCCGAACGAATCAGCATGTCTATTCCCCTGCCGCTTAAGCCTCAAAGTGCCCAACTCTAACGAACTAGCCGATCGTTTTGAAGAAGTCCGGCTATGGATAGCCAAACTCACCTCCATCAAAGGACTGCGCATAGAATGGCGCGAGCTCAATCATCGGGTGTTGGGCAAACAAAAAATTCCGCAAGCAGTCTGGCTAGATTCACTCAATGATGCGCTGGCATTCATCGGCAAGCAGAGGGACACAACGCAATTCGTAGACATTGCGAACCAAACTTGCAACGCGCATCCAGAACTCCTAGCATGGTTACAAAAACGTCCTATGTTGGCACTGAGTTTGCACCACGAATGGTCGCGCTTACTTGCCATCATCACCTGGGTGAAACAGCATCCACAGCCAGGTATTTATTTACGTCAAATTGACATCCCGGGTGTGCATAGCAAATTCATCGAAACCCATAGACGGGTGTTAAGCGAGCTACTGGATTTGGTGTTACCGCCGGAGGCGATTCATCAGGTATATACAGGCATCAAACAATTTTCTGCGCGCTACGGTTTTCTGGAAAAACCACAGCACATACGCTTTCGCAGTTTGGATACGCGATTAAATTTCATCACGGCGACCACAGGCGCCGACTTGAGCTTAGATAGTCACAATTTTGGCAAATTAAACTTACCACCAACACGCGTCTTCATCACAGAAAACGAGACCAATTTTCTCGCCTTTCCTCAGGTCGAGAATGCGTTGATTATTTTTGGTGCGGGTTATGGTTGGGATGCCCTCGCCCAGGCCAATTGGCTACATCGTTGCGACATTTACTATTGGGGCGATATCGACACGCACGGCTTTGCCATCCTCAATCAATTGAGACATCGTTTTCCGCATGTGCGTTCGTTCCTAATGGATGAAGGCACGCTGCTGGCGCATCAAAATTTGTGGGGTAGAGAAGAGCAAACGATAAACCATACTTTGCCATTGTTAAGCGAAGAAGAAGCACAATTATTCAAGCACTTACAAAACCATATTCTGCAAGAACATCTACGCTTGGAGCAAGAACATATTCGTTTTAGCGTCTTGAAAGAGGCGCTTGCTGTGATAGACCTTTGAGATTCAAAGCAGATTTAGGGCACCAACAATCCAACATTTTATGCTAGACATGGAAAATATTATGCTTGTTAGTACTAGTCCATAGTTTAGAACTGCTCTGATCTTAACTAGCCCAAACCACAAGCCAGCGCGATGCGGTAGGTAATAAAAGACGCCAGATAAGCGAGTGCAAATAAATAGCCCATCATGATCATCGGCATTTTCCAACCACCAGTTTCCCGCTTGACCGTTGCCAGAGTTGATAAACATTGTGGCGCAAAGACATACCATGCCAAGAGAGACAAAGCGGTGGCGATACTCCACTGTTTTGCGATCAGAGGCATTAGGGCTTCTGCCGTATCACTGCCTGCTGCCGCCAAAGCATAAACAGTCCCTAATGAGCTAACTGCCACTTCGCGTGCCGCCATTCCTGGGACTAAGGCAATACTGATTTGCCAGTTAAAACCAATAGGCTCAAACACCACTGCCAAAGCTTTACCAATGTAACCAGCAAAACTATATTCAATCGGCATGCCGGTTGCGCCAGCAGGCGCGCTAGGGTAGCTGGCGAGAAACCACAAGGCGATCGTCAACACCAAAATGATGCCACCAACGCGACTCATAAAAATCACCGCGCGCTGTTTCAAGCCGATCAACACATTGCGAATCGTTGGCAAGTGATAGCTCGGCAATTCCATCATCAGAGTACGGATCTGACTCTGCGCTGTAAAGCGTTTCAAAACCCAGGCTACTGCTAATGCACCGATAATGCCAGCGCCATATAAGGCGAACAAAACCAATCCTTGTAATTCAAAAATCCCCCAAACATCGCGTTGCGGAATGAAGGCACCGATCAATAAGGCGTACACCGGTAGACGCGCGGAACAAGTCATCAGAGGTGCAATCATGATCGTCACCATGCGATCACGCGGATTAGCAATGGTACGTGCGGCCATGATGCCCGGAATCGCACAGGCAAAACTGGATAGCAGTGGAATGAAAGAGCGACCCGACAAACCAACCCCACCCATCAAACGATCCAGCAAAAATGCGGCTCGTGGCAAGTAACCCGACTCTTCCAATACCAAGATAAAGAAAAACAAGATCAAAATTTGCGGTAAGAAAACAATCACACCACCAGCGCCAGCGATGATGCCGTTGACGATCAAACTTTGCACCCAACCTTCAGGCAGCAGTGCAGAAACGCTTGCACCGAGCCATTCCGTGCCCTCTTTGATCAAATCCATCGGCACGGTTGCCCAAGCGAACACGGCTTGGAATACCAAAAATAAAATGATGGCTAATAGCGTTGGCCCCAACACAGGATGCAGCACGACACGATCAATCTTATCGCTGGCGTTATGTGGGACTATTTCATCCAAACCCAGTTTCGCCAAAATCTCACGTACCCGTTCGTGATCCAGATCGGTGTGCGATTGAATCGCTGGATCGCTATCATCAAGATGGGCATGGGTATTGAGTGCTTGAATATCATCCAACAAAGATTTCAAAGCGGTGTCACCACCTTGCCTGATACCTACCGTGCGCACGACAGGAATACCCAGTTCACGCGCCAATGCCTGTTCATCAATATGCAGTCCACGCTGCTCTGCCATATCCGTCATATTTAGTGCGACCATGCAAGGAATACCCAGGCGTTGCACCGCAATCACCAAACGCAGACCACGACGTAAATTGGTTGCATCCACCACGCACACTACGTAGTCAGGACGTTTTTCGCCGACTGCATTCCCGTATAGGACATCATGCGTGACGCGTTCATCCGGGGAACGTGGATGCAAACTATAAGTGCCAGGCAAGTCCAACACACGCAAAGTTTTACCGGCTGTGGTGTGCAAACGTCCTTCTTTGCGCTCCACGGTCACGCCAGCGTAATTCGCGACTTTTTGTTTACTATCGGTGAGTAGATTAAATAGAGCTGTTTTACCGCAATTGGGATTGCCAACTAAGGCAACTAAGGGACCGCTGGCATGAAAATGTACGACTGCGGGTTTAACCTGTTTCATGCAGCAACCTTGTGCGCCGAAGAATCCTCCAGCACATTGACCAACACACAAGCAGCTTCGGCTTTACGTAAAGCAAAAGTTGACAGGCCGATACGAACGACCAAAGGATCTCCGCCAAACGCACCACGCGCCATCAGGGTAGCTGGTTCTCCAGCGATAAATCCTATGTCTTCTAATTGAGCCTGCCACTCAGGCATACCGGACGGCGCAAGCAATTGACGCACCACACACTTTTCACCAATCGCCATATCCGCCAATTTTTTTAACTCAGTGGAAATACTCAGCGATGGCGATTGCAGCGGGGCTACCGATGCAGGCTTAGCGAAATTCGCAGGTATTGCCATATCTATATTTATGGAGTTCATAGTGCTAGTCTGGGTCGCAATCAATCAGGAAACTTGTTTCAAGATAAAACTATAAACGAGAATCATTCTTATGTAAATCAATGTCGGCGTACTCCTGGGGGTGAATTCTTTAACTTATATCAATCGATCGTAACTATTCAGTCGCTATGTAGAAGCCTGCTCAAGGCCTAATGTTGTTAAGCTAAGCACTGCCATCGATATCGTGATTAAGACTAAGGCGAGAATCTAGCGGCGTAAAAGCTCAAAGACATTCGATCCCTCCCTACGCACACTGCTGTTCGGAATGATTTTCTTGGCAGCTTCAATTTGATGCTCCCTTCTCCCGCATTTGATCCACGCTATTCACACATCTTTGAAACACCGTTCGAGCAACACAAAAGTAGCAATTCGCCTCGTTACCCTCATGCCGGACTCTTATTTGATAATCCGAAAACATCGCCCGATTAAGCATAGACCAAAAACTAGCCCTGATGCGCCAAGCTGCGCGCAGCCACATTAAAAAGTCAGTCCTTACCAATTTAGCCTCTGATCGACATCTTCATTGGATCGATACTGTCCGACTTCGCAATCTGACGCAGCATCAAAATAATCCTTCGGTTCTGTCTCATCACAGGCATCCCATAAGGATGGGTCTCGTGCTTTGGGGATCTTGGGCGGGCTTGATTCTATGCCGATGTGATCCAGGATTTTATGAGTTTTTGCACTGTCGTTGACGAAGGAAATGAGCCGCATTTAC
>JAYVHZ010000027.1:0-1627 GCA_043770645.1 Undibacterium sp.
AGCCACAAATTTCTGAGGGCGGGACGGTTAAACTATCAATTGCACAAGAGGTTTCTAGTGTTAGTAAAACCCCAGTTGCTGGAAGCGCTGGCATTACAACCACAGTACGTTCAATTGCTACTAATGTACTGGTGGAAGACGGTCAGATTATTGCCTTAGGGGGATTGATTCGAGACGATACCTCGGGTGCAGAAGAAAAGGTGCCATTTCTTGGTGATATTCCATTCTTAGGTAATCTGTTTAAATACAATAAGAAGAATCGTCAAAAAGTTAATTTGATGGTGTTCTTGCGCCCAACGATTATACGGAATGCTGAGGATAGTAAAAATGTCTCACTTGATCGTTATGATTATTTGCGTACTCAATATTTACGTAGTATGGAAAATGAAACAGATATTCCGTTTTTGAGGCTGGAAAAAGGAAAACTGGCAATTCCGGTGGAACCAGTCGCCGCCGACAAAAACAAACTAGCAAAAAAAGAAGGTCAATAACTCGTATGTCTGAAAATCGATTATTGCCATTTGCCTTTGCGCGTGATTTTTCTATTCTCGCTAATCGTCGTGACGACCTAGAGGGCGCGCCTGTTGAGTTGAAAGTTTCAAGAGAAACTAAACAAGCCGCAATCATAGAAGCCGGTCGACGCTTTGGTCGCGTACATTTGGACATGCTGCCGCATGCAGATTTATTGTTGGAAATCGCCCGAGCTTATGCTGGTTCTGGCGGTGATGCTGCGGATGTGGTGGGAGAAGTTGAATCCGACATGGATTTGGCGAAGTTAATGCAAGATATGCCGGCGATTGAAGATTTGTTGGAATCAGCAGATGACGCTCCGGTCATTCGTATGATCAATGCCTTGTTGACACAGGCATTACGAGAAGGTGCTTCAGATATTCATATCGAGCCTTTCGAACAAATCTCCGTGGTGCGTTTCCGTGTCGATGGCGCTTTGCGCGACGTGATTCGTCCCAAAAAAGCGATTCATGCTTCACTTGTTTCGCGTATCAAGATCATGGCGCAATTGGATATCGCTGAAAAACGTTTGCCGCAGGATGGTCGCATTACCTTGCGTATCGGCGGAAAACCAGTCGATGTGCGGGTGTCGACTTTACCAACTGGTCATGGCGAGCGGGCGGTATTGCGTCTGCTAGATAAAGAAGCTGGTAAATTAGATTTGACGCATCTCGGAATGAGCCCAGATGTCTTGACGCAGTTTGATCATTTAATTGCGCAGCCACACGGTATTGTTCTAGTGACTGGACCGACTGGTTCTGGTAAAACCACGACTTTGTACGCTGCCTTATCCCGTGTGAATGCAGGCACCACCAATATTTTGACGGTGGAAGATCCGATCGAATATGAGCTCGCAGGTATTGGACAAACTCAGGTGAATGCCAAGATCGATATGAGTTTTGCCAAAGCATTGCGAGCGATTTTGCGGCAAGATCCTGATGTCATCATGATTGGTGAAATCCGCGATTTAGAGACTGCACAAATTGCGGTTCAAGCTTCGCTCACAGGTCACCTTGTACTGGCAACTTTACATACCAACGATGCTGCGGCTGCAGTAACACGTTTATTGGATATGGGAATTGAGCCATTCATGCACTCATCATCTTTGTTAGGCGAG
>JAYVHZ010000028.1:0-1833 GCA_043770645.1 Undibacterium sp.
TCCAGCATGATTTGATAAGCAGGGTGCGTACGGTCCATCATGGTGCCGATCGCCCGCGCCCCATTTTCCTTCTTGTGGGAAGTGGTAATGCGAATGAAATCGTCGCCATCCCTGACGAAGACAGTGGCATAGACACCGGTCAAGGCAGTGAAATTATCTGGTATCGCAAAATTGAGGTTGATCTCTGATGCACCATTCGTGAGCACCGGCGTTGCTTTACCTTCTACATCGATCGTTCGGCTAGCGTCGACAGAAAAATTTCCTTCGAAACGATTCCGGAATATTTTGGAGAAAATATCCACTTGATTGTGCAAATCTTTATCAACGATCTCAACCGTTCTCGATAAACTTTTCGTCTGTTCGTTGACCTCCCGGATTGCATCCATTTCCGCTGATCGGGAACTGAAATAGCCTAGCACCAGAATAAAGGCAAAAAAAACGGCACCAACCAAGGCAAAAATACCCGCCGATAATTTGGCACCGATACTCCAACGACTAATGTGAAATTGGGTATTCATATTGTTGACTCCATTAAAAGTTGTCATAGCGATAGGCCAGCAAGCAGTCATCATCAAGGAACCTACTCGGCGCCAACACTACCTGTTTCAGGGAGGAAAATAAATTTGTGTTGTTGCCATCAGGAAATGGTAATATGCACCTAATTCGTGGCTTTGTCCAAGACAAATTGAGATATTGTGAAAAAATGAGTGAATTTTTTAAATTGGCAACAATCTCTAATGAGACTGGAATTGCCAAAGAGGTATTGAGAAAATGGGAGACGCGTTACGGCTTTCCTGTGCCCTTGCGTGACAGCTCTGGCCATCGTGTTTTTTCGGCAGAGCAGGTCAGCCGTCTTAAACTGATTAAGCAGCTGATGAATTCGGGCTTGAGGCCAGGGCACCTGGTTCCATTGGACGAAGCCAGTTTGATCAAATTGACGGGCGCGAGTCAAACCGAATCGGCGCTCCAAGTACCGTTGTCATCAGAGCTGCAGCACTTGATGACAAGCCTTCCCTTCCGTGACCCTGTTCTGCTGAGAGAGACACTGAAATCAGATATTGAGCGTACTGGATTGGAGCAGTTTTTGCTCAATACGATGCCAGCGTTAAGCCAGTTTATCGGCGAAGCATGGGTAAACAAAGTCATATCCGTCAGTGACGAGCATCTCTATTCCGAGATCATGCAAAATTTGCTGCGAGCTGAAATCGCCAAGCTCGTTCCGGCAAAAACAGGGCCACGTATCCTGCTGACGACCCCTACTGGTGAGCTACACACATTAGGACTGTTAATGCTGGAAGCAAGTTTCACGCTACACGGCGGACGATGCGTTTCTTTAGGCGCACAATTGCCCTTGACTGACATTGTTATTGCAATAGAGACCCATAAGGCCGACATAGCCTGCCTCTCTTTTAGTGCGGTTTACCCCAAAAAAGACATTCTGCCTTTGTTGAAAAAATTGCGGACTATGGTGCCGAGTGAAGTTGACATCTGGGTCGGTGGTGCGGGCAGCCTTGCTTTGGAGCGATCGCCGCGCGGCATAGTCATGATGAAAAATTTACTGGATGGGGTTACTACGTTGAAAAAATATATCAAGCGAAAGTAATTGATTTTCATACAAACCGATTTTTTATTCATGGATGCACGACTATTGACGCGCATCGAACAACGATCAAATCTTGACGAAGTTTCCCAATTAAATTTGACCACTCGCATCGTGCGAAGACCTTTGTTGGAGAAGCTAAAGATCAAAACAGGTCGTGCCAGCACAAACCGGGCCATCAGAGCGAGGAGTCTGCCGGGCGGCTAGCACCCGCGCTTTAAACGGTGCTCTAA
>JAYVHZ010000029.1:0-11289 GCA_043770645.1 Undibacterium sp.
AAGGGATTTTGGAAATTTCATAATCTTATGGTCGTGGCGACTTAAACCCAGATTTTCCATTAGGCGCGTCTTCGACGCTATTTGAGCGCTGGCGGCGCATTTTCGGTCATTTTCTTCGTTCTTCGTTGCAAATAGCTAGCTATTTTTGCCTCATTCACGAAAAAACTGCTTCGAAAAGTGTATCCACCATCGTCTCAAATCCGAATGGAAATTCTGGGCTAAGCACAATCCTGCCCACACATAGTCTAGCTTAAACGGCTGATTCATATACATCACCGAAAAAGGGACGAAGACTAAGGGTGTTAAGATTTCTTGCAGGATTTTGAGTTGCGCCAAACTGTGTTGAGTGTACCCGATACGATTCGCTGGTACTTGGAGTAGATACTCGAAAAGGGCGATGCCCCAGCTGACAAAGGCCGTGACATACCAAGCATTGTTGTTGAGACTCTTGAGGCAACCGTACCACGCAAAAGTCATGAAGACGTTTGATAATTTCAATACGCCAGTGGTTTGAATGATGACGGGGGCTTGCATAGCGGCTCTTGCTTGGACTTAAAGTTTGAGGCTACAGCTTACTGATGCCTTGATCCGCAACAGCAGGTGCGAATTCATGTGCAGCACCTTTTCCGGGAATTTCGATAAACGGATCAAGCTGCAGCAATGGAATCAAGACGAACGCACGATCCGTCATCCGGGGATGTGGCACGGTCAAGTGTTCAGTGTTGATGGTTTGCTGTCCATACAGCAGCAGATCGAGATCTAAGGTGCGTGGTGCATTGCGATAGGGGCGTTCACGGCCACAGGCTAGTTCAAGTGCTTGTAAATGTTCTAGTAAGGCCTGCGCATCTAGATCGGTTTCTATCGCTGCGACTGCATTGACATAGTCATCACCGCTGGAATCGATCGGTGCGGTGATGAATAGCGACGAGGCTTGCTTGAACTGTGTTTGCGGTAAGTTGCGTAATTTTTTTATTGCATACTCAACCATCGCCCGTGCATCGCCGAGATTGGCACCGATACCGATATAAGCGCTGATTGTCATGGCTTTATTCTGCTGCATCCGCTTTAGGTTTGCTGCTGGCGTTTCGGTTTGGGCTGCGGCGAGGGCGACGTTTTTTTGCTGGTGCACTTTCTGCTATTTTTGCTTTTGGTTTGATGCTCAGCAAGCGCACGCGGTCTTCTTCATCGCCATTGATAAAGTCAGTCCACCATTCGCCTAATTCTGCGTCAATTTCACCAGAAGCACAGCGGAGTAATAAGAAATCGTAACCAGCGCGCAGGCGATTATTTTCTAGCAGCTTGTACGGCGCTTTGCCTATGCGTTTTTCAAAGCGTGGTTGCATCGCCCAAATGTCGCGCATATCGGTACCGATTTTGCGTTGTAGCGCAAGTGCATCGGTTTGTGTATTCAACACGTCATCAGCGGCTAAATGTAATGCAGGTATCGCTAATTCGCCCGAGACTTTGTAGGCTTCCCATTTTTCTACCACTTGATGCCAGAGTAGAGAGGCGAACAAGAATCCAGGAGAGACTGTTTTACCTTGTTGTACGCGTTCGTCGGTGTTGGCTAAAGCCAATGTCACGAAGCGTTCACCCAAAGGCTGTTCAAGCACGACATCGAGTAAGGGCATTAAGCCGTGATGCAAGCCTTCTTTGCGTAACTGCTGCAAGCATGCCATCGCATGACCGCTCATTAAGAGCTTGAGCATTTCATCAAAGACGCGAGCGCTTGGTACATTGTTGATTAATGCCGCCATCACTTTGATTGGCGCGCGGGTTTCTGCATCTATCGTAAATTGTAATTTGGCAGCGAAACGCACCACGCGCAACATCCGAATAGGATCTTCGCGATACCGCAACTCAGGAACGCCAATAATGCGCAAAGTTTTTTTACGGATGTCAGCGATACCGCCGTGGTAATCGAGCACCGTTTGACTGGCAGGGTCGTAATACATCGCATTAATTGTGAAGTCGCGCCTTATCGCGTCTTCGTGTTGCTCACCAAAGGTATTATCGCGCAAAACACGACCATGTTCATCTTTCGGCGCTTCGTGCTTGGCTGCGCCCCGGAAAGTCGTGACTTCGATTAAGTCTTGCCCGAACATGACATGCACAATCTGGAAACGACGGCCGATGATGAAGGCACGGCGGAATAAACGTTTGACTTGTTCCGGCGTGGCATCTGTGGCGACGTCGAAATCTTTAGGCTTCACGCCGAGTAATAAATCACGCACTGCACCGCCGACAATAAAGGCTTTAAAGCCATTGTCTTGCAAGGTTTGGGTGACGCGTATCGCGTTATTCGACACCAGCTCTGGATCGATGCCATGTTCTTTCGCGCTCAAAGCTTTTGGCTTGTTTTTCTTCGCGCTCGCTTTGCCTTGATCGATGGTGTCTTCAGGGCTTTTAACGCCTAAGATTCTGCGGATAAATTTCTTAATCATGCTTAGTTGTGCAGCTCAAATAATTGTAAGGTCGGCCAGCCATGTGCTTGTGCATGGGCTTGTAGTAGTTTATTCGGATTAGTCGCTATCGGGTGGGTCACGATAGAAAGCAAAGGAATATCATTTTGTGAATCGCTGTAAAAATAACTTTTATTAAAATCACTCAGTTGCTTACCTTGTCCCGCCAGCCATGCGTGTAAGTGCGTGACTTTGCCAGGGCCTGAAGTCGGTACACCGCGCAGTTTACCAGTCAAATTGCCTTGGTCGTCTACATGTGGTTCTGCTGCCAACAAATGTTCGACGCCGAGGGCTTGGGCAATTGGCTGTGTGACGAAGCGATTGGTCGCGGTGATGATGGCGATAACATCGTTTTGATCCTGATGCTGTTTAAGTAAATCGTGTGCCGCTGGCAAGAGCGCAGGGTTGATGACTTCTTGCATAAATTGTGCGTGATAGTCATCTAGCTGCTGGCGTGGAAACTGCGCCAAGGTGCCAAGCGCAAACTCTAAATACTCAACTGGATCTAAAGTGCCAGCCTGATATTGCGCAAAAAAATCTGCATTGCGGCGACTAAATTCTTTAGCATTGACCGCACCGATGCGGCAGAGGAATTGACCCCATTCATAGTCAGAGTCGATGGGAAGTAAAGTATGGTCTAAATCAAAAAGGGCGATGTTTTGCATATCAGAATAATCATTGAGAGGTTTTGATAGTTAACTTATTCCGCATGATCTCTGTGTAATAATTCACGCAATAAGGGAAGGGTAATCGGGCGTTTGGTTTCTAGCGAATAATGATCGAGTTCACCTAACATCGAAGTTAATGAGCGCATATCACGGCGGTAGTGCGTAATTAGATAGGGTAACACGCCTTGTGCTAATCCTATGCCTTTTGCCTGCGCAGCGCGTTCTAAAGCGTCAATTTTGTCTTCATCTGACAAACCGATCACTTGATAAATCAGACCCCAGCCGAGGCGGGTGCGCAGATCATCACGTATCGTTAAGATCATCGGTGGATGATTCCCCGCCGCAACGAAGAAAGCGCCATTTGCGCGTGCTTCATTGAACAAGGCAAATGCATCGATCTGTGCTGCCGCTGACAATTGATCACAATCATCGAGCAAATACAGATCAACTTCAGGGCTATACCAAAATTGTTCTTCATCAGCGTCAGCCCTGATGTATCGGGTGTTGGGCGTTTGCGCGATGGCGTGCAATAAATGCGTTTTTCCGGCGCCGGCTTCGCCCCACAAATACACGGAACGCTCGCCATATTGACTGGCGGATCGCTCGGAGAATAAGCACAAAATCTGTGCTAGTTCTGCATTTTGTCCCACTACAAACGTATCCAAGGACGGCGGTGTTTCTGCGTCCAGATCAAGTAAAAGCTGTCTCATTGTCATGAAAATCGTCAAAAGCCCGTTATTACATCATCTATTGCATCATTTATGGTTGACGATAAAAGGAACTGTTTAAGTAAGAAATGCGTAAATTTTTTGCCGCAACCGAAATCACCGCAGAGGCCGGAAGCGCAACTAAAATGCCGATAAATCCGAATAATTGGCCAAACGCCATTAAGGCAAAGATAACGGTGAGCGGATGTAAGCCGATGCGTTCACCTACTAATTTCGGCGTCAAAATAAAGGACTCTAGAGCTTGGCCAAAGCCATAAATAATGCCAACAGCAATCAATCCTTGCAAATCACTAAATTGCAGAACCGCGCTCACCAGCGCCAAAAATAAGCCCAAGCCAAAACCGAGGTAAGGAATAAAGACCAATAAGCCCGTCAAAATGCCTACCGGTAATGCCAGATCAAAGCCGGCAATTGCTAAACCGATGGAGTAATAAAATGACAGTACCACCATCACCATCATTTGACCGCGCAGGTATTGCGCAAGCAATTCATCGACTTCCTTGAACCATGATTGTGTTTGCTCCAGCCAGCGGCGCGGAATGAAATTACGCAAACGGCGAATTAAAGCATGCCAATCAACCATCAAGTAAAACAAAACTATGGGAATTAAAATAAAGTTGGCGAGCATGCCAAGAACCGCTGTTCCACCGACACGAATTGACGAGAGTACTGCCTTGCCGATCACATCACCGCTACTTGCCAGATGATCGCTGATAAGCGCTTTAATACCCTCGCTATCGATGCTGGCCTGAATGCCAAAATCATGTAAAAAAGGGCTGACGACAGAATTGAACTTGTTTAAGAATAAGGGGATTTGATTGTGCAGTAGGGGAATTTGTTTTTGTAAAATTGGCACCATGATCAGAACGATCGCCAAAATACAGGCCACAACTAGCAAGATCAACAGTGTCGCCGCGATTGGTCTTGGTAGGCGAATCCCTTTGAATTTAATCAAGCACAGTTTATCTAGCCAAGGGTTGAGCACGTACGCCAAAATGGCTGCAACGATAAATGGCATGAGAATCGGGCCAAGTAAAGATAGCAAAAGTATAAAGGCGAAGGCGACGCTCAGCCATGTGATGGTTTGCTTTTGATTGCTGGTCAGATTAAAGGGCATAGTGTTTTCTTGGTTGAGCCAATCTTGAAATCGTTAGTTTGCCTAAAAACTAGGTAAAACCTAGGTCAATTTGTTAAAATAGCGGTTTCGGATGTGTTGAAAATCGTTTTTTTATAAATTTAAGCTAAAGACTAAGCTGAAATAAAGATTTTGAACATCCGAGTTTCTGGCAATTCCGCTATTTTACCGCCTCAAGCCCCTACTGACGACTATCCTATGAGCACAAATACTCCTGTTTCTCTTTCTTATGCCGACGCTGGTGTCGATATGGTTGCTGGCGACGCGCTGGTCGATGCTATTAAACCATTCGCAAAACGTACGATGCGCGAAGGCGTCATGGCCGGTATCGGTGGTTTCGGCGCGATGTTTGAAGTTAGTAAAAAATATAAAGAACCAGTGTTGGTTTCTGGTACAGATGGTGTTGGTACCAAGCTGAAATTGGCGTTTCACTTGAATCGTCACGACACAGTGGGGATCGATTTGGTTGCCATGAGCGTCAACGATATCTTGGTGCAAGGCGCAGAACCTTTGTTCTTCCTCGACTATTTCGCATGTGGCAAGTTAGATGTCGCAACCGCGACTGACGTGATCAAAGGCGTGGCATTCGGCTGCGAACAAGCGGGTTGCGCTTTGATCGGCGGTGAAACTGCGGAAATGCCGTCGATGTATCCAGAAGGTGAATATGATTTGGCAGGTTTTGCCGTTGGCGCAGTCGAAAAATCAAAAATAATTGATGGTAGTAAAATCGTACCGGGCGACGTGATCTTGGGCTTGGCTTCATCTGGTATTCATTCCAACGGTTTTTCTTTAGTACGCAAAATCATCGAAGTCGCGAATCCAGATTTGAACGCAGATTTCCATGGTCGTAGTTTGGCAGATGCATTGATTGCACCAACACGCATTTACGTTAAACCTTTGTTGGCTTTGATGGCAAACATGGAAGTCAAAGGCATGGCGCATATCACAGGTGGTGGTTTGGTGGAAAATGTGCCACGCGTACTCGGTGATAAATTGACGGCAATCTTAGATAGCAAATCTTGGGAAATGCCGCCTTTGTTCAAGTGGTTGCAACAACATGGTGGTGTAGCCGATGCAGAAATGCACCGCGTATTTAACTGCGGTATCGGTATGGTCGTGATTATGGCAGCAGACCAGGCCGATACAGCGATGGCGCAATTGGCAGCAGCTGGCGAGACTGTATTTAAGATTGGTTCGATTCGCGCACGCGAAGGTGATGAGCATCAGACGATTGTGGTGTGATTGAATCTACGCCTCGGGGAAAAACGCACGCTGGTCGTGCGTTTTTTTATGTGAAGAGTGTTTTGAAGCAGAAGTCTTGAGTTTATCGTTTGGTCTAAATTATTTAGTGAATAGTTAAGGATTTAAAGATTCCCATAGATTATCCCAGTCCTCAGCCTTAAACGTCCCTTCACGTTTCAGAGCGAGTTGACCATTCGGTGTAATCAGGTAATGTGTTGGGTCGATATTCAACGTGCCAAAACCATCAAGCTGCGCGGTATTGCCACGCCAGATCAAAGGGAATTGTTGATTGACCGGGATGCTGGAGCTCAGGATCTTTGTGTATAAAGCGAAATCCGCCTGCGTTTTATCGACATTGACGCCAATTAGTACAAAATTCTTATTGTGGTTGTCGCGATAAAATTCGCGCATTAACTTTAGATCTCGCGCACAGACACTGCAGCCAGCGCTATAAAAGCTAATTAATATAGTTTTTCCTGCGTAGTCTCGTAAATCAATTTTTGCCCCTCGATAGTCGACACCGACTAAAGCAAGTTTTGTACTGGTTTTGATTTGCTGTGCAAAAGACTCGTTGCTTAGGAAAAGAGCAAGAGAAAGTAGGCTAGCTTGCGTAAAGTGTTTGAACATGGTGTGTGATAGACAAAGTTGTGATTGTAACTTAGTCGAATCATCAGCTTGAAACTTACATAAAGTGTGAAAAAATCCCAAACATCACTGTTTGGGACTTCCTTAATGATTTCTGAACCAATTATTCGGTGCTAATTATTTCGGTACTAATTATTTTTTAAACTTATTGTTTCTCCATGCACTTGGCTCATAGTCGACTAGATAGGCCGCGCTAGCGCCTAGTGCTGGTGGCGGGGCAAAACCTGTAGACCCACATACTCCAGATCTGCTGTAGCTCGCGGCATTCGCTAATAGTCGTTCATTTAATGAACCCAGTTCGTTTTCAAGGTCATCACTGGCGGGGCATGTTGGTGCGAATCCATTAATATAGCCGCCCTTGCCAGCGTCATTGATGCCATCAAATTCAATCGCAAAATAGGCCGTGCCACAATTGTCTTTTTGGCTGAAACCATAAGGTTTTCCGCAAGTATTTCCACCGATCGTGATGACCTGAACAAACGGTGATAGTCCGTTGATGATGGTTTCGCTGGCAGAACATGTGCGGGCGCTAGTCAAGATAAAAACGCGGGTCAAATTTAATTGTGGTAAGTCTTGTCCCGAGCGAGATTTATTGGTGAATAGAAATTTACTTTGAGCAGTCCAGTCAGGATGCTTATCATTATATTGAAGCTGTTCAAATACTCGACCTATTGCCTTTGAGCCAGCAATCATCGACGCAACTTCATTGGCGATGTAGATGTAGCCGCCGCCGTTATAACGTAAGTCTAGAACCAGATCATCAATGCCTTGTTGTTTGAATTCATGAAAACTATTGATGAGTGGGGCGGAGGCGGTCGCGATGTGGTCGGTGAAGACAATATAGCCCAAGCGTCGATTCGTCGGTGTTGTGATAATTTTGTTTTGCAGAACAGGTTTGGTCGTGATTGTTGTCGCTTGCATCTGAACGTTGCGCGTCGAGCTGGAGCCTACGTCTTTAATCTCAAAGCGCGTAATCGTTTGTGAGCTGTTAGGGTAGAGTGCTGCAATTTGATTGTCATAACTTACTTGTGCAATCGGTACACCGTTTAGTCCAATGATCTCTGCGCCACGTTTAATTTGTTGTTGATCTGCTGGTGAATTTGGTTGCACATAAGTGACGCGGAGTTTGTTATTTTGATTGACTAACTTATAGCCGTAGCCAACATCTTCGCCAGCTTCAAAGTAGCCATCAATTTCATCTTTGTCTGCGGTGAAACTAAACCTATCGTTGGCCTTGACAAGTAAGGCATCAAAATAAGCTTCAGGTGTGGCGTAATTGGCGACTGGTACTTCGACAATTTGTTTATACCAAAGATAAACATCATGTAAATGTGCTCGTACCCACGACTTTTCCATGCCCGCTGTGCAAATGTTTGCATAGGTTTCTGGTAAGCCGATTATTCCAGTTGAGCCTGTGTTACCTGTATTGCCCGTATTGCCTGTGTTACCTGAACCAGCTACAGCACAGGTACCGGTGCCATTGTTGCAAAGGCTGGTGCCGGAATTCGAGCCCCCACCACAACTGATGAGTGCAACAGAAAGGCTAATCGCAATCAAGGTTGCGCGGCTTAGTTGGATGGCTTTTGACATTTGATTGACCTCTGTTCTTTTTGTTTCAATTGTTTGTACTTCATCTGGATGATGTGTCGGTGTGTCTTGAATTTTCACTTCGAACGCTTTCTTAGAGAAGTATAATTGAACTTAATTGATGTGAAATTAAACCGTATCTAAAAAACAAATTAGTAAGAATAATTTTATATAGTGTAAACCGCTCAGGTGCGCTAATGAAGATATTGTCTTTAAATTTAGATAGGGAAAGTTGCTGAATTTTGGGAGTATCTATGAATGCGCAGCGTTGTGGATGGGCTAATCCTACCAATCCCCTCTATTTGAACTACCACGATCATGAGTGGGGCGTGCCATGTCATGATGAGTTGCGTTTGTTCGAAATGCTTAACTTGGAGGGGGCGCAGGCTGGTTTAAGTTGGGAAACGGTATTGAATAAGCGTGAAAATTATCGTTTGGCATTTGATGAATGGAATGTCGACAAAATTGCTAATTATGATCAAGTGAAGATTGAACAATTAATGCAAAACGCGGGAATCATACGCAACCGATTAAAAATTCAAGCAACAATTTCGAATGCGAACGCCTATCTCGAGATGCGTCAAGAATGTGGCGGTTTGAACGCGTATTTGTGGGCGTATGTGGATGGTCGGCCAATTATCAACAAGGGCGAACGGATTGTCACTACGCCACTTTCTGATCAAATTTCTAAAGACTTGAAAAAACGTGGGTTTAAGTTTGTTGGCTCCACGATTATTTATGCGTATATGCAGGCAGTCGGTATGGTGAATGATCATGCGCACGATTGTGCGTGGCGACAGATTTCAGATGAGGTACGATGAAAAGAAAAGACATAAAAATGGTGTCAGAAATCTCGCATCCTGATGTTTTTGTTTCTGAGTTTCGTGGAGTGCGATCTTTGCATTTGGCGAGTGAAGTGAATGTCGATGTGAGTTGCGCGCCAATTCAAGGATCAATGCGTCTTGCTGTTCCTGATCAAATCGAGTTGGAATACGTGCAGCAAATGAATCTGTGGATGTTGTTTAATATGTTGCCAAAACATATCGTTCAACTTGGATTGGGAGCGGCTTCTCTGACAAAATTTTGTTACTGGAATTTTCCAGAGTGTTTGGTTACTGCGGTGGACTTAAATCCGAAAGTGATACGGATGTGTCGCGAACAATTTAAATTGCCAGAAGACGATGAGCGCTTGAATGTACTCGAAATGGATGCCTTAGATTATGTTCAAAATCCTGCGCGCCATGGCAACATTGATGTGCTTCAGGTTGATCTATATGACGCAGAAGCTCAGGGGCCAGTATTAGATAGTCCTGAATTCTACGAAGCTTGCGCTGCTTGCTTGACTGCAGAAGGCATGATGACGGTGAATTTATTTGCCATTGATGTGCAGCGTAAAAAAAATATCGAAGCAATGCAGCGCTTCTTTGATGTCGTGGTTTGGCTGCCGGAAGTACATGATGCCAATGTTGTCGCAATTGCGTTTAAGACAGCGCCAGAAATTGATTTTGAGGTTTTGTATCAGCGTGCTGCAACTTTGCGAGTTAACTACAAAATGCAAGCGCCGCTTTGGGTTAATGGTTTGAAGGCTTGGATGCTGCGTGAAGATGATTGACGCGTCTTTATTTGTCCGTTTCAAATTCGTTGTCTCGTAAAACCTCGGCTTGCAAAGTAATGTGATCAATGCCGTGTTTTTCCAATAGCATCTTCTTAATGCTCTCTAAAATCCGTGGCCAAGCACTCAGGTCATCAATCTCCAAGTGTCCAATCAATGCTGGTTGGCCAGGCGACATATCCCAAACGTGTAAATCGTGGACTGATTCAACACCAGGGGTAGCTTCCAGATCATTGCCAATTTGAACGTAATCAATTTGGTGTGGCACGCCTTTCATCAAGAAGTGGAAAGACTCTTTTAGGACACCGATGGTTGACTTCAGAATTAGTAGGGATACAAAAATTGATAAGATCGGATCGATCGGCATCCAGTCTGTGTAGTAAATGATTGCACCAGAAACAATCGCAGCTAAGGATCCTAATAAGTCACCCATAACATGAATTAAAGCAGCGCGCGTGTTTATACTGTCTTTGTCATGCGATAAAACCCAAGCGACAACGATATTGATTGCTAAACCTATCGCTGCCACGATCATCACGACGCCGCCTTGTACTTTTTCTGGCGATGCGAGTCTCTGTAATGCCTCAAAACTGATCCACGCAACCACACCCAACATAATTAATCCGTTAACAAAGGCTGCTAGTGCCTCTGATCGACCAAACCCAAATGTGTGTTTGGCTGTTGGCGGGCGCTTGGCGATCAATTGTGCGAGTAGTGCGAGCCCAAGAGCGGCGGAATCGGTCACCATATGGCCGGCATCGGAAATCAAAGCCAATGAATTAGATAAGAAACCAAATACGACTTCAACGCAAGCAAAGAATAGAGTTAAACCTAAGGCCCAAGCCAAAATCGATTGACTGCGATCGGCGAAATAATGCTGATGTTCCGCGTCACCGTGTCGGTGGGCATGTAAATGTGCGCTCTTGTCTTGTGTATGGTGTTTGTTATGAGTGTGCGAGTCGTGAGGCATGTGCAGATAGCATCTGATGATTGATGGTGCATTGTAAGGGATTTATGCATGTATGAATGTGAAAGGTGGACGTGAGATGGTGAGCCAAGGTTCGATTGGCAGGTTGATGCAGCCAGTTCTAGTTTTATTTTTTGTGTAAGTACAAAGTAAATTACTAAAAAGCGCTTTACGATTGCTGTGATGTTTGCTATAGTCTTGGCTCTTCGGGCGGTTAGTTCAGCTGGTTAGAATACTTGGTCG
>JAYVHZ010000030.1:0-3782 GCA_043770645.1 Undibacterium sp.
TCTAAACGACGATTACTGGCGCGTTGCGCGATATTCACTGCGATTTCTAGCTGTCGGCGTGGCGAAAGTTCTAATGGTGCTCTCGCCATGGCAGCATGGCGTTCAGCCAACTTAGAGAAAAACAAAACACGATCCGGCTCATCCCAACGTATCGCATTTAACCAAGCATTCAGTAGCGTTAACATCGCAGGCAGTTTTGCGATCAAGGCTTTACGTTCTTCGGGACTATTTTTAGGTTTCAAACTCCAGATCAAATCGTCCATCGTCTTTAGGGCGTTTTCTAAAGCATGTGGCTTTTCCTCTTTCACACTATGTGCAATGGTTAAAATGCGTATCCATTGTTCTTCCAAAAATACTTCTAGAAAGCCAGCAACTTCACCCGTCTCTACCCGAATTGCAACATCGTGTTCAGCCAACTCTCTGGCAACTCGCATTTTTTCTTCACTTAGCGCAGTCTGTACAGGCTGACTAATCGCCGCCTGCGCTTTGAAATCTTCTTCTTTCAAATACGACTCGAGATCGGATACAACATCTGAAAACAAATCAATCTGCGCATCGAACTCTGTTTGCACCCGCTCGACCACATCGCCTATCACTCCAAGTAAAGGATCTAGGGAGCTGGCATCATGATCTAAAACGATGCCAGAACTTCCCAAAATATCTAACAAGGTGCGTGCAGGATGCGCCTCCCTAAAGAAAAAATCCCGATCCGATAAAGCGACACGTACAATCGGAATCTGTAGCTGTGCCATCATGCTTTTTATGTCTCTACCTAAACTTTGATCAACAAAAATATAATCAAAAATTCGGGCTAACAATTCGATCGTGTTTCTTTCCACCACACTGAGTTTTTGTGCAGAGCTTGCGTGTAAAACTTTATGCAGGCGCGATTCAAATGGGGCACTCGCATGTTCCTCATGTGAATACCGTTTCTGCATTTCCCGCAGGTCTTCGAAAAATTGCTGATCTATACTCGCTTTATCAGCACGATCCTCGTCCGCATCTAAATCGAGTTGATTTGTCAGGGTATCGCTGACCGCAGCCAAACCATGAAAATCAAAGTTCGGATCCGTATGTGCTAACTCGATTTGTCCAGAAAAAACGCGCTTTAGTTTATCTTGCAAATAAGGATCCAGACTAAAGAACTTTTGTACTGGCAAATAAGCGATTCCACCTGCCGACGTATCGAAAGAATCATCACCCTCTGGACGAATTCCGCGCGCCATTAGTTCTTGATTGATCTCATCTAAAATCGGACTTAGTTGTAAAAAGACGGCTGGTTGCAACAATCTTAGGACAACCAAATGCGAAGCAGGATTTTGATCTAATTCCATCCAAGCTTGATGCACAGCTTTCAGAAAAATCTCAGGTCGAAATGGGTTTTGCGTGACATCGATCGGCATACGATTAAGTATCCTGCCAATCAAGGTATTCAACATCACTAAAGATTCAGCATTCAACACTTCTAAGGCATGACTCGCATTGCGCAATAAAATCTTGCCTTCCATTTCTTCGTAGGTCTGCGCCGTTTTATCGAGGTATTGCTCTTCTTTTTTGACCCGTCTTCTCGTATTAAAAACGCTGACTTCGTTAGTGAGCGTAGAATTAATTTGTCCGGCGACGAGTCGATAAAATGCGGTGCTATTACGCTTAATCAATTGATGGGCATCGTAACTGACTTTAGCTTCTTCTGGTCGTACTGCTTGATCCGACAGTTTAAATAATTGATCGGCTAAGCGATTCGAGAAGGCTTCTAATTGGGATGATACTAAGTTCGTCGCTAACGCCACCATTTTTTGCAAAATCAACAAGCGTGCAGCACTCGTCGATTCCGTCTTTTTACTGTCAGACGTGATACGGCTCTCAGCATTTTTCTTGGCTGGATTTGGCGCAACTGGAATCAGTGGAATGGTGTCCATAGCTTAACTCAAAGTGATAAACAAATAGTCCTACGTGTGGTACGCCTCGGTCGCAAACGTAATCACGACAATGAAAGCAACCGCTAGCAATAGAATGATGAGTAAACGACCAAACTTAGGGCTACCATCGTCATTGTTTGACTCTTTCTTTTGATCTACTTGATTTTCTTCCGTCATAAATTCCCTATGGCTCTTGTTTCAAAGCACTGCGATATTCAGTCGTTGAGTATATGTTGTTTTGTGTCAATTCGACTAGGGAAAAGACAAGAAAACCTGACCAGAAATTCATCATTATTCACATTCAGGCAATATATCAATAAATATATTGAAAAAACATGTATAAATTTATTTTCTACTCAGCAAAAACACGGCAAAAATAGTGAAACTCGGTTCTGCAGCCAGTTAGTTTGCAATGACTTCAAATAAAAACCAATCCTTAGATGCGCTCTTGCAAATATTGAGAATTGTGAGTCTATCTTTGCGCGGCTTATTGAGACAAGCTTTCAACCGCAAAAGCGGTCTAAGACATCTAAAATTGAGGCTTAAGTTTTATACGGCAATACAATTTCAAACCTAGCACCGCCAATGTCAGCACGAGAAATACGAATACTGCCACCATGCAAAAGCACGATTTGTTTGACGATGGCGAGACCTAAACCAAAACCGCCTGTATTACGGTCACGGCTACGATCTAAACGATAAAAAGCTTCAAAAATCTTCTCACGGTCTGATTCTGGAATACCAGCACCATCGTCATCGACCTGTACCACGTAGGCATTTGCATGTTGCGTCAACTTAAAAATAATTTGCCGTTCTGCGTATTTCAATGCATTTTTTAATAAATTTTGGATTGCGCGCTCAAGTAATCGTTGATCACCCAGTAAACATTGATCCTTTACCTCAAGCACCTGACGTAATTGAATATGGGCTGGTATTGGCGGCAAATGTTGTAAACAAGCCTGCATTATGCTCTGCGTGTCCACCACCTCTGCAACCAAGTGTCCTTGTGCATCCAATTTCGCCATATTTAAGAGTTCGGAGACCAAGGTATTTAACTCAGCCAAATCCGCTTGCATAGCAAGTACCCTTTGCCTCTGTTTATCATTTTGCAAGGTCGGGTCAGCACTATCTTGCAAAATCTCTAAAGCAAACTCTAAGCGCGCGATTGGGGTTCGCAACTCATGCGACACGGAATGTAAGAGATTTTTCTGCGAGTTCAGCAGCTGTTCGATTCGCCCCGCCATTTGATTAATTTGCTGCGCTAAAGGATAAATACTGGCGTTGCGAGGGGTAGTCGCGCGTACCGATAAGTCGCCATCCCCAATCGCGGCCGTAAGCTTGGATAAGGACTGAATATCGCGCCAATGCGCACGCGACCAAAAACCAATCGGAATCAACAACACAAAGGCGACGATGATGTAACGCACAACTTCGAGTTGAATATTGAACCAAAAATCAATCGGCAAATTTTGTAAATACAAAACATCCTCATCGCTACCAATATACCTTTCCCCATCGAGATCAACCCGCCGATACAAAGTGCGATTGTCGGCATCCAAGACGATGCGTCCATTTTGTAGTCTGCTTGCTTGCGCTTCGCTCACTCGCGCTAACGCCTGCGTCAGTGGTATCAACTCAAACTGAACTTGCGACACTTCTCGCACCTTATTTAAGCGAGAGAGCCATTCATCAGTAGCAGCTTTGTCGATATATTGTTCAATCAAGAAAATTTGAGGTGCAGCCTGCCGCTCTGCATTTTTTTCAATTGGATTACCAAAAATCCAAGAAATCACTGCATAGACGAGAACAGTGGCCAAGGCAATTGACAACAGAACCGGCGCGAGAAAACGAAGAAACAAGCGG
>JAYVHZ010000031.1:0-25237 GCA_043770645.1 Undibacterium sp.
ACCATTGGTGTAGATAATACTGCCATCTGAATGTATGTCGTAGGCCAAGACATTTGTTGCTAGGACTTGCTCATTCCCCTGGCGATCTCGTGAAATGAGTTGCCACGAACTTGGTACGAGAGAGGGGATCCCATGCACCGCACCAGCATTGCGCATCGCTTTTTCAGCGTCGATGCGTTTACCTTTGAGAATAATTTCTTTGAGATCAGCTTGTACTGCAGATCCAGAAGCACTTGTTAAGGGCTTACGAGTGTACATAATTGAAAAGAAATTCAAGTAATGAAAAACCGCGCGCAACAATCTAAACGGAAACAAAAGCGTATCCAATAGAACACTGGCAGTATCATTCTTTTGCCCTTCGTAAGGTCGACGAATAAAGTGCAAATCTCCTTGAGGGGAAACACGTGGGTGCAGGTAATCAAATTGAGTATCTTCAAGCACTGAAGTCACGCGACTCGATGTCAGGTCTAACATCTGTATCGAAGTATTACCAATCGCTGCAATGTAACCGTTAGCTGCTCTTGCCAAGCCGGCCGATTGGTACAAAATCTTGGCGTCAGCGCCTGGTATCCAAGCTGGTGCGCAGTCTAAAGTATCACCACCTGTCAGAGACTGAAACTGCGAACCATCCGTGTTGATAATGGCGATGTTTGAGGAACCATCTTTACTTTTCGATGTACATAAAATGCGCGAGCTTGAATCATCAAGATTCAAGTCACTCAAAGCCAAGTTTTGCTTATGCAAAATGCGTTTCTCTTCACCTGTTTTTAAATTCATTGAGAATAGTCCACCCATCAATTCATCTCGCAAAAAATAGAGAACGTTATCTCGGTCAACAAATTGCATGGATGTCGCTAAGATTTGCGCTTCATCTTTTTGAAATTGTCGCAAGCCGCCGTTTGCCGAGACGCTAAAGCTCGTATTCTCTTTCCATGCATGACGTTCCTGATGTCGCTCCAGCTTATCGTGCATCTCTTGCACATAGGGACTCTGTAATTGCTCGATACCAATTGTCGGATCTTGGTAATACAGCTTGCCATTCGCAAGATACGCTAACGAGAGCGTTGATCCTGAATTCCACGGATTCGACTCATGCGCTTGGGAATTTGGCGCAGATTGACTTGCGTTGTATTGTTTACTCAATTGCAAAATCAAGAAAACGACAGCAGCGATGCCGACAAGAATGAGTATGATGTGCACTAAAATTCTCCAGAGAAGAACAAAACTTCATTCTCTCACGTTGTACCAAAATGGCAAACTTCTCATAAAGATCTTATCTCAAACAAACAAAGCCTTTAATTGCCGCTCGGGATATTTCATCCGGAATGTTGTCGTGAATAAGTTATGTACTTGTTGGCTCAGCCTCGCTCTTTAAGGCAGCGAAACCGGGTTAAACAAAATTTTCTTAAGCTTTTATTTATGCATTTCGAAATGGCGCCAAGGAAAAAATTCCAAGATCCGTTTGAATTTTGACGCGATCTTATGAAGTCGATCATTCTCAACGCCGCCATAAAATTAACATAGTCACATTAAAAATGACAAATGCCGAACCTCAATTGTCATCTGGAACACTCAGCGTCAGTTATGCCAGTAGGCAAGCCTCTCGTATAATGTAGGTGACATATACAGAAAAATTGTGTTCTCAGCGGATGGATAAGACAATTCATCACGCCGTGCATTCAACATCAACGGCAAGATAGTAGCCGATCAGTAAGTAGCACGACGAACGATAACTGTTAACACATGGAATATGGATGACAATCCCAATGAAATACCAGAAGCTACTTGTTTTCATACTCCTCAAGCTCTGCTTGACCCAAACCGTTTTTGCGCAGGCTGTTCACGACAACAGACGCCTACGTATTTTGGACTTGGAAAATTCTGACGATCCTATTGGCAAGTACGCCACGGAAGTCTTGCGCTTAGCAATTAAGCATAGTGATGTCAGATATACCTTAGAAAAAATCCCAGCGGTCACAACACCTCAAGTCAGGCTGATTGAAGACCTCTCGCATAACCGCGGAATACTCGATCTGATGTGGACTATGACTAGCGATGAGCGCGAAGCTCAATTACTGCCGATTCGTATTCCTATCGACAAAGGCTTAATGGGTTGGCGTATTGCCTTCATTAATCCCGAAATGGCAGAGCGTATGAAAGGAATTAAAAGTATTCAAGACTTATCAACGCTCAAAGCGGGTCAAGGCTATTTTTGGCCTGACACCCAAATTCTGCGTCACAACAAGCTTCCGGTGGTAACAGGCACCGCGGCCGCGCTACCGCAGATGTTGAGTGAACGCCGCTTTGATTATTTTCCTCGCTCAATCATCGAGATATGGAACGAGCAAAGCAAACATCCGGAAATGAAACGTGAAATCGATACCTCGATGATTTTGCGTTATCCGACTGCCTTATATTTTTTTGTCGCACCAGAACAGAAGCAACTGGCAGAGGACCTACGCAGAGGCTTAGAACTCTCGATTGCTAATGGCAGCTTTGAGCAATTGTTCACACAGTACTGCCGTCCATTTATTGTCAAAGCCGATCTCAAAAACCGGCGCATTTTCGAGCTAGAGAATCCGCTAATACAACAGTCCTCACTCCCCCTACAGCGCTCCAAATTCTGGTTCACACCGTAGTGATGGAGGTCGCAGATTATTTTCCAACTACTTAGGGCACAAGAAATCCATTCATACTCGCATAAGCCATCGCATTGACAATCTTTCATGGCCGTTTCGGATTTTTGCGTTTAAGAAGCTACAGTTCTGTCTCAAATTCGATTTTGATTCAGAACTGTAGGGCTGATGAAGTTCGTGCTTCGTAAGTATTAACGCGCTTGATATCGATTGTAAGCAAACCCCAATATCAACGCGGCGACGCCGATTTCAGTGTAAAGCAGAATAGAATTATTACTCGCAGACTTATTAAACGCTAACACGTCGAAGTACGGTGCGCCTTTGGTTTGTATCGCTAGGTAAAACCAAAACATAAAGGGACCCAAAAAGGTACGAGCGGTGCGAGTCAGTCGACCTAACATGGATGCCAATGCACTCATGAATAATAGACCAACCAACAGTGCCAAAGCGAAGTGCGGTGCTTGAAAACTCCAACGATACAAAACCACACCGAATAGCATGAAGCCTAATAACACACTAGCAGCAAATTGACGTAGATAGCGACGATCGGCGCCGCCCATCACTGTGTCGCCCATGGCAGACAACTGTGCCTGATGATCTCGCGTACTCAAATCGCTAATCAACACTCCCCACAGGGCGCAAGCGAAAGTCAAAATTCCTGCTAAGTTGTTCACGTTCATGATTGCCGCAAAAAAGGAAAAGGCGATCATGGCAATAATGGCGAGCGGTGAATTGACTAAGGTAACCGCGACTTCGGCGACAACTTGCCCAGCGAAATTTGGCGTCTTCGCTGCGAATCTGAAGAAGGGTTTTGCCAGACGTGAGACCGGACGTAACCAAGCATTGACGATCTCAAAAGGTGTTCTACGTTTTCTGATATTCGACAATTTTATTTTGTCTGGTGAAAACCGATGAAACAGAGGAATCGCGAGCAACATAGGGATGAAGCTCAGTAAAGTCGTAATGGCGCGATATTGCAATATAGTGTTCGGAATCTGCGCCAATTCGATAACGTTGGCTGGCAAGTTGGGATTGAAGGTACCAAGTCCGATAGAAATGCTTTGCACAGTAAATTGGGTGCGAACGACAAAGTCGACGATCGTCATTCCCAATCCCTCTAGGATCATGATCGGTGGCATGCTAGACACGCGATCATGTCCGACTTTGTCGAGCATCGATACTTCAAAAACCCAGACGAAGAAATAGATCACATCGCCCGCTTTGCCCATCAAAAGTGGAACACTGTCGAACAATATCGCGCAACTCGCACCGAAAAATATGACTGGGAGAAGAACCAATCCATACACTTTCAAATAGACAATCAACTGTACGGCCGATTCACCGCGAGCGATCTGCAGCGCGATGATCGTGATCATATAGGCCAAGAGTATGAGGAGAAGATACGCCACCGCACCTAACCAACGGCTAAAGATAAAAGTGCCATTGCCGATACGCGTCGAGGCAATCACAGCACCGATTCCGCAGCGCGCATCTTCAGCGATACGGCCTCGGGTTAGATAAAAACTCAACAATCCGAGAAGGGGCGCAAACAAACATGCGGTACCCAAAGCGAGTGAAGAGCTGTTGTAGACGGTACGCGCTTGATTGATCACCAGCAAGCTCATATTGCTGTCACCTGCGCCAAAAATCAAACGCGCAAGCACTGCGATCAATATGAGTACCACCAAGGTGCTGAGACGGCGAGAACGAAGCTTGACTTCATTCATCACCAAAGTCTTAATGACTTGAATTTGTAGTGTAGCCATGATCATCTACCTTCACAAAACACTATCATGATTGGCGTAACGCTGTGCCATCAGCGCTTCTTCTAAATTCGGTGTGGCCAGTTCTGCACCCGCACATGGTGAATGCGGATGCGCGATGCGAACATTCACTAGCTCACCTTGACGCTGCATATGCAATACATTGGTGCGAAGGCGCAATTCTTCTAATTCGGCGGGTGACACTTGTGCCGACCAAATCTGCCCAAGCGCGTTTTCTATCATGTTGTCTGGGGTATCAAAGCCGATCAATTTTCCCGAGCGCATAATCGCTAATTCACTGGCAACGCTCTCCACATCCGACACAATGTGTGTCGACATGATCACCAATTTGTCGTGTCCTAAATCACCGAGTAAATTGCGGAAGCGCAAACGCTCTTCCGGATCGAGTCCCGCTGTCGGTTCATCGACGATCAAAATATCAGGGTCATTCAACAAGGCCTGTGCAATACCCAAACGTCGACGCATACCACCAGAGAAAGTCGCCGCTGAACGATGCGCATGATCACTCAGGTTCACCAATTCAAGTAAGTCTTGAATGCGACGTGGATCTTTGACACCTTTCAACGCGGCAAAATACTGCATGAATTCCAGCGCAGACAAATTCGGATACACGCCAAAATCTTGCGGCAAAAAACCCAGACGCTGACGAATCGCATCTGGCTTCTTAATGATATTCACGCCTTGGAAAATAATCTCGCCGCTACTCGGTTTGGTGAGTGTCGCGATCATTTGCATCAGGGTGGTTTTACCTGCGCCGTTATGGCCGATTAGACCAACGACGCCACGCGTCAGTGATAGTGAAACATTGTCGACTGCAATCACAGCCTTGCCAAATGTTTTGACGACATTATTAATTTCTAACATGATTTTCCCCTACTAAATGACCCGCAAAACACGTCTTTGGTGCGCAAGTCGGTTGTCCATGGCGTCACAATAAACAGCTACGGTAAAACTTGCTGGAGAAAACCGATGAACTGCAAAAAGAGAGGTCTGAGTTGTTAAGAATTTGTGAAAATTCACTCAATAATTCAATCAAATAAATTGCGCTTGTAAGAAAGTCTGTGCGAATACTACGCATATTCAATCATCCAACATTGCAAATGCCATTTCAAAACGGGACTGAATTTTCGAAGAAGAGCTATGCTAAAAAACCAAGAGGCGTGCCTCTCATAGCGATATAGTTTGCGCGAGATCAGTTGCAATCAAGAATTGCGTGACTCTACAAGGAGCGCATTGTGCTTGATAAAGGGTAACGTCGAAGATCAACACTTGACCCTCCACTTTCACGATCGCGATACGAAAATGCCTCAGACAATGAATACGTCACACATCCAAATAATCGATGTGAATGCATAAATAATTCGATTTGTTAGAGGTATACCGGTTACCTATAATGCGTTCACGGTACCAGTACAAAGATAGCAGATCTTAAATGGTAAGACATACTTTATCCAAAGCTGATTGACTCGTACCGACCAATTCTTAGACATGGAAGGATCAATGACCGTTGATAGTCAATCAAGCGGAGACGATGCCATGTTCAGGAAAATAGAATTGTTTGGCCAATTAGCAAATTGATCCATCCCCAACCGAGAGAGCATGTTTAACCATCATTCGAATTAACGCAGTCTTGCTTGAATTCGATTGTGGATAGCAGTTCATCACTGATACATATTATTAGGAGTAAGACTATGGATTCACATACCCGTTTTTCGAATGCTTCCAACTATTTCCGACCAGGGTTTAGTATTTCTCGCAAAGCCGTGTACTGGATAATCGGCAGTGTTCTCATCGTCGCAGCGTTGTTGATTTGGGCAGTAATTGCGTCTGCACAATGGCTGCTTTACCAAGGCAAGGATGCCGCGGTCGATATCGTCAATGGCGCGCCAGCAATCACTGAGACTGTGTTGGGGAAGGTAGAGCAAGTGATTCCAGGAGCAAAGGAAACACTTGAAGGTGTCATACCTGGAGCGAAAGAAGCATTAGAGGGCGCAGTCCCTGGTGCAACAGGTGCCTTAGAGGACGTATTGGGCGGCATAGACTTAAAACGATCGACGCAACGCGAAGTCAGTGGGAGCGATGTCGCCCCTATCGCCCGATACGGTGGTTTGGTACGTGTTGAATGGGATAAAGCTGGGATCGCCCAATACGAGGGCAAAGCCGACTTCAAGCAAGTTCGTCATCATTACAGCACTGGTTTTATCGAGCAAGGCTATACAGAGACGATCATTTCAGCAAATCAGGAAACCGAAGTTCATGAATACGTGAAAGGCCAAGATCGCTACAAGTTAACCACCACGCAAAAGTCATCTAGCGTCGTACAACTGAAAGTCGAAAAAGTGCTAGGACAACAGAGTTAGCAAACGCGAATGTAAATTTGACGAATGATCCCAAATACGGAATGTCAGGCATAGCAAGGTCTGTACTTGCATTCCTTAGATGGAGGTAAAAAAAGGAGTCATTATGTTTTCGGTATACGGCATCACGGGACAAGTATATTCAGGCGCGTTTGAAGGCATCAGTCGTGTCAACCAAGTTCGTCAAACACGCCATAGCCGCACAGTGCAAGAGGATGGGTTTGAACTAGGCGCCGATATTATTCCTAGTCAGTTTCATGTAAAGAACGCGCCGCCTACAGCGGCGGAACAACGTGCGATCAATGCCTATCGTTCGACATTACCGATCGAATTCGAACGAGGTCCACTCTTTCACGCGCGACAAATTATGCAAACCAAGGTGATTTCCGTGAAAGCCAATGATGCTGTATCCGACGCATGGGAAATTATGCGTGAAAACGACATTCATCAAGCACCGGTATTCGATAATGCCGCTAAGCTCATCGGTATCGTCAGTGAGCGCGACCTGCTCACCAGTCTCAATCTCACACAAAATGCGCTAAGCCATGTACTAGATCGCCGTGTAAGTGATGTCATGCGCAGCCCTGTTGTCGCCAGCACACCGCTAACCGATATCCGACGCATCGCACGCGTGATGCTCGATTTTGAAGTGGATGGCGTCCCTATCTTGGATGAATCAGAACGACTGGTCGGCTTTATTTCACGCAGCGACATGCTAAGAGTCATGATGAAAGACCCACCGCTGAGTCTTTGGTGTTAATCCAATACGATGGACAACACGATGTTGCTGTTCGCGTCTAATCAAAATCTTCTCGCCGCTTTATATCGAATTGTTGATCAGATCGATAGCTAATTTTCTGCCCCCGTCCCTCTCAATTGCTTCGCACTATGTTCTGTTCTTAACCATAAGCGCACAAAGCGATTCATATTCTTGGCTTACCCATGATTACCGGCATCAAGCATTGCAATTTAAGAGATTTTTCTTTGGCATTTCGATGTGGCATTGGTTGCTGTGTCTTTTCGCTCCACACTCAAACATAAACGTCTACAACTTACATTCCATTTAGTTTGCTGCAAACGCCATTGTCACCATGACGCTTTTTGACCATCGCAGTTGCTTCGATGCAGAAAATAAACACGATACATTTAGCCTTAGCCAAAGAATAAATGCTAGTATCGAAATCAAAAGGCAATGTAAAAACTTCGATATAAATTAGCTAGGAGCAACCGCCATGCGACGTCAGTTGATACTAATTTTAGTCTGCTGCAGCCAGCTTTTTATGCTAAATGGATGCGCTACAAAACCAGTACTACAGACTGACGTAGAACTTTTTTATGATGAACTCTTTACCGCGCCTACGGAACCTGTCAATACTGAAAATATCTTCAAACTTAATCCTGCGATGCACGAATTTCTTAATCGTGAGATCCGCAAAAAGTCGAAAAACTACAGCAACCAACGTGCCTTGTATATGGCGCTCTATGATGAAGGGAAGCTAAGGTTACGATACGACTCCAGCGATACACGAAACGCCTCTGACACCTTTAATACTCGTTCCGGTAATTGTTTATCTTTAGTGATCATGACTGCGGCATTTGCCAAGGAAATGGGATTGAAAACGAGGTATCAACAGGTTTTTATTGAAGATGAATGGAGCCGTGCGGGTGAGCTGCATTTTTCCAGCGAACACGTGAATATCTTAATCGGTCAAAGAAAATCAACGCTGTTGATAGACAATAGTGGCACAGAAACAATGGTGGTCGATTTTTTACAACGTGGAGAAGCAGCACATCTGCGCTCGATAGAAATTGATGAAAATACCGTCATTGCGATGTTTATGAACAATCGCGCTGCGGAGGCTTTAGCCCGTAAAGACTATAACCAAGCATATTGGTGGGCACGCGCAGCAATCAAAGCAGATAATCAATTTTCGGCAGCCTACAATACCCTCGGCGTCATTTATATGCGTAACAATAACGCCGAGCCCGCTTATCGTGCACTGACAGCGGCATTAAGCCTGAACCCGAAAAGTTTGGTGACCATGTCGAACATGGCGCAAGTGCTCAACAATACTGACCGTGTCGCGGAAGCTAAGCTGCTAAGCCAACAGCTATTGGATCTGCAACCACATCCTCCCTTTCATTACTTTCAGCTAGGCTTGGCTGCAATGAATCGAAACGATTATATTGAAGCGAAATCCTTGTTTAAGCGAGAACTTAAACGAGCGCCCGACTATCATGAGTTTCATTTCTGGCTAGGATTGGCGCATTTCCGCTTAGGCGAAATAGCAGATGCTGAAAAAGAACTCAACCTAGCCAAGCAAAATAGCAGCAACCAACAGGATCATGCTTTGTATGCCGCTAAGCTTAACCATTTGAATGCGACACGTTGATTTTAGTCTTACAGGAAAATGCAAAAGCTAAGCATCGATATCTTGGGTACGCAATGGAATCGAGTCTTAACTTGCAAATCTTTCCAACGATGCCCCAGAGTAGACCCTCGCCGACACGAGAGTGCATTCAGACATAAAATTGCCCAGCCTTCTCCTAAAATATACCAAAGTGTTCGATCTAATAAGCGATATCGAAAATCCTATATATCTCTAGCTTGTGACAATTTTCTCAAACGGTGCAAAGCAAAATCCTACCCAGTGAGCCATCATAAAATTGTTTTTTAGGGATGAATAATCGCCGTAACCCGACGTCTTGCCCGCTCTCGCATTGAGCATTCGCGTAGCGTGTCAGCGAGGACTTCTAAGTTTTTTATGCCATACAGATGCAGTTGGGGATAACTGGTATCGGACGATCTGAGTTGCAATATGCAGTAACCCATCAGACGCATGCCGAATGGAGAATTCAGGTCAAAATGTTCTATCGTGAAGAGTTCGACGTTATCTTTAACTTTAGAAAAAATACCGCGCTCTAGCTTCACCCTTTGCGTGGTGATTTCATAATGTAGGCCGCGCGCTTTGAACCAATAATATAAATAGCCGACGCCAAGTGTCAACACAACCACGATCCATTGCCAAGCACTAAAAATCGTGGCGGGGCGACCTGCATACAAGATTTTCTCTGCTTCATGTTCGACATTGCTAACGTAAGCTTGTAGATCGGTATTACAGAAGCGGCATTTGATCGCGACGGCTTTAATAGTTTCGCCACAAACTGGGCAGTCTTTGGTATCGCGATTGTCACGGGATTCGTTGGTACTCATGATATTGTTAATCAGCTCAATAATTTTCAGGAAGGTGCGTAGTCTGCCATAAAGTTTCGCTATTCGCGAATTCTCAAAACTTTTAGCGCCAAAAAAGTCATGGCTTCAAGTCGTGTGAGTTGAGCAGGCTTTTGCCGCACGGTCATCAGGTTTGCATGGGCCTAACATTCGTATTTTTCCCGCAATCCTTCTCAAGATCACTACCTCCGCACAACGTCTCCGATAAAAATCGGTATCTCACGATTATTCTCAAGTTAGAATTGAACGTTCCCGAAGTTTTCCCCACTTTATGTTCGCAAGGATTTTTCAATGCTAATACCTGACTACTGGGCCGAAGCCACTATCAAATCGAGACAGGGAAATAAACAAATTACGATGCGACGTTTTGGTTGGTCGGAACAGAGTCAAGAGGATGCGCAGCGCAATGCCGAAGCGCGTGCGGAAGAATCGTTAACGCGGTTGCTGGCGGGTGAACGATTAGAGCGACGAGAACTTAAAGTGGCGTACAACGGCGCCTCCGGGGTGCCAATTCGTGAAGAGGTTTTATCGCGTCATAAAGAGGCGGTGATTACGCGCAATCTGTATGGTGCGCGTTGTCTGAACACACCGAATGTCTTATTTGCCGATATTGATTTCGTCATACCTGGCAAACCAGCGACGTTTTACTGGGGTATTTTTTTCACTGTGCTTGCAAGCTTTGTAATCGCAAGTAAGTTCGCTGGTTTTGGTTTGGCATCCATAATCGCTATGGCAACTTGGTTTTTCAGCTTCAAGCTCGCCACTTGGATATGGACACAAAAACTCAAAGCACAGTCTTCTCCACAAGAAAGCGCGATGCAGCGTGTTGATACCTTCTTGGAGAAACATCCTGATTGGCACTTACGAATTTACCGCACGCCAGCTGGCTTACGATTACTTGCAATGCATAAGACATTTGGCCCCGATGAACCGGAAGTTGCCACAGTGTTTAAGGAAATCCAGGCGGACAAGATCTATGTACAAATGTGCAGCAACCAACATTGCTTCCGTGCGCGCGTCAGCCCGAAACCTTGGCGTATTGGGATCGAGAGCCACCTCAAACCACGCCCCGGTGTATGGCCAATTAACCCAGATCGCTTACCCGATCGTCTACGTTGGGTCGAGGAATATGAACGCAAAGCGCAAGCCTTCGCCTCATGCAAGTTCCTCGCTGCCAAAGGTAGTAATCAGGTCGATGCGACAGCCGAAGACATTCGTCAATTACATGATGATCTGTGTCGTGCTAATAGTGATTTACCTCTGGCCTAATTAGGTTTTGTCGCCCCAATTGAGATCTGTTACGCCCCGATATTGAAAATTTGCTTGTTTAATTTACTTGTTTAATTTGTGCAGCTCCTTGATCATGCTTTCGGTGTAAGTAAGAGCCGTCTGCATATTGCTAACTAGTCTGGAATTTTTCTACAGAATTGACCACATCATGAATACCGAAGACCTGACTGGCAAGATGCCTTCCTCTTTGATCAAGCCCTTGAGTATCAAGTTTGATCGGCCGATTGATGAATTTTCATGGATAAAAAAGTCGCTGATTTTTGCGGAGTTATCACAGCTTTCTTATGCGCAACCGGAAGAGGTTAAAGGCATTTTCAAAGACGCCGGGCTCGACCATTGTGTCTTTATTCAAAACGATGGGGCCGAAGCCTATGTACTGGGCAATCAGTTTGATTGTTTGATTGTCTGTCGCGGTACCGAGCCACACCAATGGAATGATATAGAGGCCGACGCCAACGCCTTGACGGTGGCTGTCGATGTTGGTCGCGTACATAGCGGCTTTCATGAAGAGGTGAATCAGTTATGGCCACTACTGGAGGAGCAGATTGCCAAGAACCAGCGACCCGTTTGGTTTGCCGGTCATTCCTTGGGCGGAGCGATGGCAGCAGTATGTGCAGTCCGTTGTAAATTTTCGGCGATACTGTCGACACCCTATGCGATTTTTTCGTACGGTGCGCCACGGGTGGGTAATCGCCCGTACACCTCGGTATTGAACGTAAAACATTATCGCTGGGTGAACAATAATGATATTGTTCCGCGCGTTCCACCACGCTGGTTGGGTTACCGCCATATGGGTCAAGAAATTTATCTCAATCGATTTGGAAAGATCAGCTCTCTACGTTCATGGCTGCGGGTTCACGATCGCGTCTTGGGTCTGATTGCGGCACTGCGCCTGCGTAAAATTGACTACTTCAGCGATCATTCGATGGAAGAATACATCACCCATATCCGCCGCTATCACGAAGCAGAATTGGCGGGAAGAAGTATCCAAACGCCCAAGCATATTGCGGCGGAATAAAGCAGTATTTTAGATCAGCCGTAATGGTGATCACGACATCTCAAAGACGGTATGAATCGCAATCTATGAAAAAATCTCTCACCTTATCAGCCATCATTATCGCTACGATCGTTTCCGTTTTTGCGCTGACGTATTTCATGAAAATGGACAGATTTACATATGCTTGGGCTTTAAATTTTTTACTCATGTTGTGGGTATTTGCTTTCGTTGAGGCATTAAAAAGTCCGCTGACTTCTGCGTACTACAATGAAAAAAAATGGGAACAAAAAGGAAGGATATACGAACTGATAGGCATCAATTATTTTAGGAAATTATTGGTCTTGATTGGCTGGGAAAAAGTCATTAGAAAATCGACCCCCATCGAAAAAAGTACCGCAGCTCTGCTGAATTTGCATCATCAAACAAAAAAGTCGGAATTAGGTCACGTAATTATCTTGTATGTCGTCATGGGATTTACGATAGTTGTCGCGTTCCAATTTGGCGTCCTTAAATCAATCTGGCTACTGGGCTTGAATATCCTGCTGAATCTTTATCCGGTTTTGCTTCAGCGATACAATCGTCCTAGGATACAAAGAGCGATCAACTTGAGCCAACGGAGACCATCGTGAGCTTGCGTAGGTCGACATTATTGTTTTTAAGACGCAGTGGCATCGGTTTATTTGCTATCACCCTCTTATATGGCGTCGTCATATCTTTCCCATCGTTCTTGTACACCCATCAATTCCAACGAGAAAATGTGCGCATCTATAGCGATCACGCATTGCCTGCAAATATAGATCAGCTTAGTCATGAGGTCTTAACCCGAATAAAGAAATCTGTCTATTACAATGCGCACGACGACTACAAGGTGTTTATCTCCAATGACAATTGGCGTTGGCGCTTGATAGCCAATCTCAGACCACATGTAGGTGGATTCAATATTGAACTGCGTCCAAATAATTCTTTTATTCGGCCCAGTGTGATTGCTGAAAATCGCATCATTCCACCGCGTGCGACCATGGCCGATGCAGCTGAAAGAGATCTAGTCTATTTTATTGCGCACGAAATTACACACGGTATGATGGTCAATGGTACTGGTCTTTTCACTTCACTATTTAAAACCCAAAGCTGGATTAAGGAAGGCTACGCCGACTCGATTGGAAAACAGTCTTTCGATTATGCGGGTAACTTGGCCCAGCTAAGATCGCAAGAAAAAAGATTGCAGATTTCTTCCGGACTGTATGTTCGTTATCACCTCGCCCTAGTGTATTTGATCGAGAAAAAAGGTATGAGCTTCAATGAGATCATCGACAAAAATCTAGCATTAGAACCAGTGATCGACGAGATGTTGGCATTGAAATAGCGACCGATTTACACTCCAAATGCTTGTCCAACATCGCTTTCCAAACTTGACGTTAGCCCCCACTACTGGCACACTGAGGCTCCCATCAAAACCAAAGGAGATAACAACATGAAAACCACGGATATTGCTCTACTGTCGGCTGCCTGATCTACCTGCTTCGCCTCTGGCTTTTTTACTAGTTTCAATCGTTGCTTCGCTAGTGTGTTAATGCGTGATTGGTCACGCGCCGACTTCCATTTTCTTTCATTCGTCCTCGCATGGCTGGGTTTTGAACTCGCCTGCCGGATACTTTTGTGCGTCGCCCTTCGGCGCACACCATGAATTTGGATAAACACACTTATCATGATCAATTTTGATTTCGCCTCACTACGCCTAATCGGCATAAACCCAGCTATCGCCAACCAACTACACGCTTTAGCAAGCCAATTTACCAATGACGCCACACTGCAAGTGGCACGCATTACCGAAGTCCATCGCGACCACTTGGTGCTTCACAATGGCAACATGAGCTTGCGAGCACGCGCACTACCTCGTCTCTTACATGAATTGGCAGCCGAAGAATCAAGCCTAGCTGTAGGGGACTGGGGTCTGCTCAGTGGCACAACAGATTGCGGCTATAGCTTTATCGCCCGCATGCCAGCCCTTAACCATCTAGCACGTCGCAATAACGAAGGACGTTTGCAGGCATTGGCTAGCAATATCGACACTGCCTTACTGGTGATGGGTTTGGACAATGATTTTAACTTGCGTCGTTTAGAGCGTTATATGGCACTGGTACACGCCGCTGGCGTTGCCCCTGTCGTGCTCTTGACCAAAGCTGACTTGCATACCGATTCCGCTGATCGTCTGACGGAGGTGAAACACCGTCTGTCAACTAGCGTTCCTATTTTTGCTGTCAATGGACAAAGCAGCGCCACCATAGAATTGTTGTCGCCATGGATGAGCGCTGGGCAAAGTCTGATCTTGCTAGGCTCATCCGGCGCGGGCAAATCGACATTAACTAATACGCTATCAAACAGTCAGCAAGAAACCGATGCTGTTCGGGCTGGTGACAACCGTGGACATCACACTACCACTGGCCGTTCACTGCACCAGTGTCCCAGTGGTGCTTGCATCATCGATACACCAGGTTTGCGTAGCTTACAACTCAATCTCGATGAAGAAGCACTGAGCGCGAGCTTTTCGGATATCGACACGCTGGCTGCAGACTGCCAATTTCGCGATTGCAGTCACCAAAGCGAACCTGGATGCGCAGTTAGCGCGACTGTCGATGCAGACCGGCTCAAGAATTACCAAAAACTTTTACGCGAAAGCCGCCGCAATCAGCAAACCCCTTTAGATAAAATTGCGGCAAGGTCGAAGTGGAAAGTGTTGGTACGCTCGGTCAAAGAAAAGGATAAGTTAAAACGCGGGTAGGAAAAGCAAGCGCTTCGCACACACATGCCGGCATTCAACGAGCCACGCAACAGACTCAGAGAATGTCGGGATCGTGAGAGGTCGAATCAACGTTACCACATTGGCCCGCGCCAATCATCGTTTAGGCGCTTGCTTCACTAAATGATCTCCAATTAATTGATAAGCCGCTGCAATGCCGTCTTCGGGCATTCGGGCAACTTTGGGTACACCATAAACGATGTGTATGCGCCAAAACAATGGTCCCGATCGAGCACTTGCCCAACAATTATCAATCAGGCTATTTAAGTCTTTACAATAAAAAGTCGTGGTAGCCCCAGTTTCTGAAAATACGCCAGGGCTGGGAACTTCCAGTTTGTCATATTGAGTAATCGTTCGATCAAAAGGTTTGCCTTCGTCCAAGCTCCAGAAAGCCGAAACCGTATAATCTGTATCGGCAATTTTGGGGTAAATGTCGGTAGCATCGTCCGTCATTGCCACAGTACTTTTGCCATCGCTTTTTATCTTGAAGTTAATCATTCCCCTCGCTTCTTCTGCTGGAATATTCATTAAAGCTTTTTGTCTGGCCTGCTCTTTGACATACTCCCGCGCGCTGCCAGGTTTTGTACATGGACTAAAAATCGTAAAACCACCTGCCTCATAATAATCGAAGCCCTGTGGCGCGATGTATTTCGAATTTTGTTGACACTCAATTTGCACCAGAGAAATCGGCAAGCGAAGTGGTGTTTGACGAGTTTGACGATAGATGACCGCGCAAATCAAGGCAATGACGACCAATACGAGAATTTTTTTCATATTCGCTTTCGTGGATTTCGCTTAATGAGAATAGATTAGACCGTTTCCTCACAATCAACAAGATTGCTTGTTGGCACAAGTCAAATATTTTATTTCAAAGTTTGAACTAGCATCACCCATTTTCATAAGCAAAGCTGTTTAGTCAGTGATATCCCCAACGAAATAGCGAACTGTCCATGATAATTTCCGGCGCTATGGGATAATGCCGCCACTGAAAATCTCTATCTTCCCAATGGCAATTCTCGATCAATTACTACTTTTATTCAGTGGCTTAGGTGGCATTCATGGATTGCTACTTGCGGCTTATTTGTTTTTCCGTAAGCCAGGAGCATGGAGTAACCGTTTTCTCGCGGGTGTTATTTTGATGCTGAGCATACGGGTGTTGAAATCGGTTTTATTCTATTTCAACCCTGCCATCGGCAAACAAATTTTGCAGTTAGGTTTGTCTGCGTGTTTTTTGATTGGTCCGCTGCTCTATTGTTATAGCCTTCATTTCCTTGGCGTTTTCCGGCAATCCTCACTTCATCGCTTACATTTAATTATTCCAATTTTGTTACTCGTTGTCGTTGGTAGTCTGTTCCCCTATCATTTATATCCACAGGTATGGGGCGGACTGTTTTATCGAATCATTAATTATGTTTGGTTGGCATATACCTTGCTTTCAATCTATTTATTGTGGCCGAAAATTATCACGCTTAATGTAAGCAACTGGCGGCAACAAATCGATGTCGTGATGGTGCTCGTTATTGTGTTTGGAAGCGGGCTTATTTGGTGCGCCTATTACTTCGCGAGTTACACTTCCTATATCTCGGGTGCTTTAAGCTTTACTTTTTTGATGGGCGTCGGGATCTTGACAGTAGTTCTACACATCCAAGCGCAAAAGAACAAAACGCTTGGCCCCTATGTTAATAAAAAATATCCCATGAAGATGCAGAGCCCCTAATCACCGAACTAAAGCAATTCATCATTGAGCAACAAGTCTTTTTGGATGCGAATTTAGTGATGCCGAAATTGGCAAAAATGTTAGGTTGGTCAACACCTAAATTGTCGCAACTATTAAACGATAATCTTCATCAATCCTTTAGTGATTTTGTAAATAGTTACCGGATTGAGCACGCGAAAATCCTACTACAGGGTGAAGAGGCAATGAAAATGGAAGATCTGGCAGAGCGTTCTGGCTTCAATTCTCTCTCCACTTTCTATACCACGTTCAAAAAGCACACACAGCTGACACCCGCGAAATATAAGGCTTTGCATGCATCAAACAATTCCGGAACTATAAATCAGTAATCCGAAATCGTAATCCACGCTAGTACGTAGACCTCGTAAATCTTATTGTTGCTCCTCGGGCGTTTTGCCACATGATGTAGGCAACGCGCCTTGGTTTCCCTCACTTTAAACAGGAGCAACAATGCGTCACTTATTTATTTACCTCTTTACGCTGATCGTCATCACCTTGACCCAACAAGTCAGTTGGGCATCAGAAATTAGCAACAAAAGTCAAACCCATATCTCGGCCATTCAACAAGTCTTAAAAGACTATATTGAAGGCACTTCTTATAGTAATAAACAACAAATTGCCAAAGCGTTTCACCCGAACGCCGATTTATTGTTAGAAAAAGAGGGACAGGCTTTTGCCAAAGTTGCGGTGAATGAGTATCTTAATTGGTACAAACCTGCTAATCAGGGAAAGTTCAATGGTCGTATCGGCGAAATTCTTCAAATTGACGTTAGTGGCGACCTCGCCACAGCCAAAGTCGAAATCATTATCCCTAGCCAACAGAGCCGGTTTATCGATGTGTTCTTGTTGAAGAATGTCGAGAAGCAATGGCAGATCATCAGCAAAGCCGCGGCAAAACAAACATCAAAACAAAATGGGGTGCGCATCCTATTTATCGTGTCCAATGCCCATTTTCATGGCACATCGAAAGTTCCGGCAGGCGCTAGTTTTTCAGAAATCGTGAACGCTTATCACACCTTCAAGGAGGCTGGATACACAGTTGACTTCGTCAGTCCAGAGGGCGGCGCTGTGCCACTATCCTACATCGATACGTCCATTGCACTACAAAAAGCCCGTATATACGATAGTGACTTTATGTTTGCATTAAAGAACACAAAGAAAGCGACACAATTGATTGCTAAGGATTATCGCGCCGTGCATTACATAGGTGGTGGTAATGCCATGTATGGTGTGCCAGAAAATCCAGAAATATCCCGCTTGGTGATGGAAATCTATGAGCAACACAAGGGTATTATCTCTGCGGTTTGCCATGGTACCGCCGGCATCGTTCATTTAAAGACAAAAGATGGCAAGTACTTAGTGGATGGCAAAAGAATTAGCGGCTACCCAGAGGATTTCGAAAAAACCACTGCCGAATACTTTAAACAATTTCCCTTTTTGATCAAGAAAACGGTCGTCGATCGCAATGGGACATTCCATTTTGGAAAACCAGATGAAGCCTATATTGAAATCGATGGTCGTGTGGTGACTGGACAAAACCATCAGTCATCCGCATTAGTGGCTGAAGCGATTATTAAACAGCTTCAGAAAGAACAGGCTATGACGAAATAATCTAGTTGACGCAAAATCGACTTAATCCGTGAGTGATGAAGACAATGTCCACCAATTCATCCTTGCAAACTTGGGCCTGTTAACATTCATTCCCGATTTAAGTGTTAACTGGCTCTACTTCCAACGGGTTCTAATTCCATGGAACTTAAGATTTGGCAAACCGATTGCGGTAACAGCCCATGCAATTCCACAATCAAAATTGACCAAACAACCAACTATTTAGTATTCTGATGCAAAGGGTTACTAAGCAACGACACAGCCAGACCTCAAACATTCCCTCTTATTCCCAAGAAAGCATCTCATGACCAGCGAATCGACCACACCAAGCAGCGAATTTCTCGATGAAATTGAAGTTCGTGTTTTAGGCTCGCTCGCCGAAAAAGAAGCGACCACGCCTGATAATTATCCACTGTCATTAAACGCGCTAGTCAATGCTTGTAATCAGCTCACCAGCCGCGATCCTGTCATGTCGCTGACCGAATCTCAAGTGAGTGAAACGCTGGATCGCTTGGCAGCCAGAAAATTCGTCGGTATCACGCATCAGGCTGGCGCACGTGTAGCAAAGTATGAACATCGTATGCGTTTGAAATGGACGCTGGAGCAAGACAAGTTGGCGGTTCTGTCGATATTGATGCTGCGCGGCTGGCAAACAGCGGGGGAAATTCGTAGCCGTGCTGGTCGCCTGCATGAGTTTTCTAGTGTTGCAGATGTCGAAAAAGCGTTGGAATTTTTGATGAACAAATACCCGCCTTTAGTGACCCGATTGGCGCTGGCGCCTGGAACTAAGGAACCGAGGTATGCGCATTTGGTGAGCTGTGATGAAGCCACAATTGAACAATTGCAAGCAAGTGCACCAAGCACATCGGCGCCATCATCAATACACAAAGACAGACTGGCAAACTTAGAAGATGAAGTCGCGCAGTTACGTAGCACCATCACAGACTTGAGTGCGCAGTTTGCAGAATTTAAAAAACAGTTTGAGTGAAATGAAAACAGATACGACCACGCTGGCATGACTACCTGAACGTAAGCCCAAGAATGCAAAAAGGGTTTCAATTAGCATCGAAAGCTCAATACGCGCCAATAAACCAATAAATCGACTGAGTATGTCAGCGCACAGATGCGCGCATTTTAATTTCATATCCTTGACAGTTTCTGTCGACGTAAAAATGGAGGGTAATAATGAAAGTAATAATGCCAGAGCACAGTAAGGCTGCGTACCTAGCGGATTTTCTCTTGTACGGTGCGGCTGTATTGGCGTTAGCCCTTTTCCTGATCATCGCCGGACCGCAAGATCAGGCACTGGAACTATTCGCCTTGGTTGTGCTTGGCGCATTCTTCTGGACACTCGTGGAGTATTTCATTCATCGTTTAGTATTACACGGTGTCCAGCCATTTCAAGAATGGCACGAAGAGCACCATCGACACCCCACCGCACTAATTCGCACCCCCACCATTCTTAGTGCAAGTTTGATTCTCGCGCTGATCTTTTTTCCGGTACTATTTTTTAGCAACAATTTATGGCGTGCTTGCGCACTGACACTTGGGATGTTGTTTGGTTACTTAATGTACACGCTTACGCACCATGCCATCCACCACGTTGGTAGCAACAATGCATGGCTAAAACGTCGTCAGCGCTGGCATGGATTGCATCATGATAGGAATGAGCCTGGACGTTATGGCGTCACCAGCAAGTTATGGGATTGGGTATTTCGCAGCATGGGGCAATAGACTGAGAAGACCAAGAAATCTGCCTGTGACATATAGCATTTCAAAGCGTAACGGAGCTCAATTTATCCAGAACGCTATCAAGGATTATTATATCTAACTGATTGCAATGAAGTTGATGGCGCTTTTCATTGTGTTCTGGGGTTTCTTCATCGACTACCATATTGGTTAGATAATTTGAAAACCGATGACGAACCGCGACACCTAGCAGCACAAGCTTTGCAGGCGAAAGCGGTACCCGGGAATGCTGGAGACTTTATCATCTGGCATCAAGCCTTGCCACATTGCGCCACACCGAACCGCGGAAGTGCGCTGCGCATGTTGCAATATTTGACTTACATCCCAAGCAATGATGTCGAACACAGCGTATGGAGATAAGCGTTCTACGACCTTGTGAAGATCAAAGCTTGATTCGAATCATGACAGGCAAGGTAAAATACACCTTTAACAGAACAGTCCAACTGTCTAAGAATAGAAATTTGGTCGCAATCCTAGTTTTCATCAAGACAGCGTCTTCATTAAACAAAAAAATCCATCAGAGGAACTTCATGCAATTTAGCGAAATATTATCTAGCTTAGCAAACGTTGACCATCTCGACGCAATTGAATTATTTGATGGCGAGGATTTACACGTACGCATAGACAATAAACCAGGCTCCGCTGGCAGCGTTCGGGTTTATCACGCACTATTTTTAGAATTCGGCGAGATCAATCTTGCTGCCGCCAACAAAGGTATACAAATCTACGCAGAACATAGCACGGATGCGATTGCCTTCCCAGGTAAGCATCCGAACATTGACCGTTTGCTTGCCTTGACAAAAAGTACGGTCGCCGATGAATCGGCGCCGCACTATCAGGTCAAATTGATACAAAAATAGACGCGAGTTAGGTCCTAACGATAGAGCGCTAAGGTTTCTTTCCAGGCGGGATCGACATGCATCTGCTGTAAGATGGGACCAAGAAGTTTATGGACTTTCGAAAAACCAACTGGCAGTAAGATGCGCCTCTCATATTGGTCATGCGGTTTCGCCGAGATGTGAAATTTACCCACCAATTCTGGCTGATGCTTCATGACAAAATCATGATTTGAACGACTGATGATGGCAACATCGATACGGTCTGCCAATAATTTTCTAAAATTATGATCCTCGCTACTGGCATCATCGCGGATCAATTTATTCGCTAGCGCCATTTCACTAACGCCATAATAATAGTAGCCCAGTACCAAACCTACCCTTAGCCCCGCCAAAGATTCTAGTCCGGTGAAATCAAAAGCCTTGGTTTTACTTGAGATCACTTCATCAACGTCCCGAAAAAACGTTGCGGTCCACAAATAGCGTTGCTGTTGTTTGTCATTGAACCAAATCGGACTAACACCGATGATCAAGCCATCTAATTTGCCTTCATTCACCATCAAATCCAAACGTCGGCGCGGTAAATAATGCAGTTCGAATTGATATTGTGAATTCTTTTTATTGAAGTAAGTCAGTACATCGAAATACAAACCTGATTGCAATGCTTCACGCACCACGAAAGGTGGTTTGAGATGATAGGTATATACCTTGATCACTTCTTTTGCAGCTGCGCCCCAAGCGCAAAGACTAAAGCAAAGAAACCCTAGCAAAAGGCGGTATTTTGTCATCACGATTTCGTTTTATCAAAACAATCCCAAAATTATACTGGTTCCAATTTGGCGATGGCTAATTTTAGCGCCTCAAAACAACGCTCATCGATCGCGGTATGTAAATTCTCTGCCATCATTTCTAAAGTACGCGGAATCGGAATCGCACCGCGATACGGTCGCTCCGCAGTGATCGCATCAAAAATATCGGCAGTGGTGATGATCCGCGTTTCCAGGGAAATTTGGTCTGCGATTAAACCTTTAGGATAACCTGTGCCATCTAATTTTTCATGGTGCGCGGCAGCAACCTTAGCCAACTCAGAAAAAACCTCGATCCGCGACAAAATGGTTTCGGTATAACTGGCATGCAGTTTAACTTCATCCCATTCGGATATGTCTAATTTTCCGGCTTTATCAAGCACACTATTGCTCACACCAAGTTTGCCGACATCGTGCAATAAAGCACCGCGTTTAAGCCACCGCCGACGCTCTGGGCTAAGTTCTAAAGCCTCGGCAATCATATCGGTATAGAGAGCAACCCGAGCGCTATGCCCGCTGGTGTAGGGACTTTTGGAATCGACAACCTGCCCAAAAGCCGCTGCGATATCGTCGAGATAATCGTCATCTAAAGGGACTTCTTTAGACTTCGGTTCTAAGGCAACAACTTTTTCTGTAATATCGCTAGACTGCAAATCGCGCCAAAAATCCTCATTCTTGGCAACACGTTCGAACGCGTCAACTAACAAAGGATCAAACCATACACCGGAGCGTTCACGTATTTCATCCAACGCAGCTTGCGCACCATCGGCGATTTGAAATACATCGATCACTTGCGACAACAAGGCAATTCGAGAAAAGATAGGAATGGTCTCAGCACGCAATCCATCTGGGCGCCCTTGCCCATTAAAATGCTCATCAAGACTGTAGATGCCCATGGCGACATCTTCAGAGAAACGCAATAAACGAGCGATTTCAGCACCACGTTGGCAGCGCGTAGCAATCAACTCCTGCGCAATATCTCTACCATCGCGCAAGATGGTTAACACACTACGAAATCGTTCAGCCAAACCAGCTTTCAAACCAGTATGTTTGAGTACAAAATGCAAAACCTGCGGCAAGCTGTCACCGACCGTTTTGAAATCGCGTTTAAATTGCAAATCGTCAGTCAAATACAATTCGCAGATACGGGCGGCGTTACTACTGCAGCCCAAATCTTTAAGCAGCAAGGTATAGTACAAATCCCATAATTGGTTTTCTGGCAGATGAATTTCTCGGCCGATATGCATACCAATCCAACAACAGCGTATGCAATGACCCTCTGGCTGACCTTCGGTAATATCGAGTGCATGACTGAGCGCACTGATCAATTCAGATAATTTTAAACCCAGCACAGGGCTGGCAATTGGAGTCTCTTCAACCGAACTACGCTCTGACATTTGACGCCCTCCCTTGCTAGATCTTGCTCGAAAAAATCGAGCTTATTAACGTCACAGAGAATACCTCAAATCAAGGAAATTTTCCGGAAAGAAATAAATCAAACCGGAAAACATAGCAGCAAATCGGCCTATTTTCCAATCGCAAATAAAATCGCATTGTTAATTGCATAGACCTTGCCATCTGCGCCCACTGCGGTCGGTGTATATGATTCGCCCAAGCCACTAGTCAGACGTATTTTCTCGCTCAATTTATTTGTCGTTAAATCCCAGCGATACAAATATCCATCTTCACTATTCACAATCACCGACTTGGTAAATGGGTCCACCGCAGCAGTATTAATGCACCATTCAATAAAACCGCCAGGCACGTTGGGATCTGGTGTTGGGCCTAGTAAAGTCAACACTTCCGTCATGACCTTAACGCTGGACATTCGGTCGTTTTGCTCTGCATGCGGATCGAGAATAGCAATCTCATTCATACCATCACCAGAGCCGGCACGCTCATAATTGTTGTACTTCACCATTAATAAATAGGAAGAGCTCCCCTTATAGCTTGGCACCAGATTTGCTGGCACGATAGACGGTGTGTCATCCCAACCAAATGAACCTGGTGTTTTGGTTTGGGAGAGATCGGCATTGAAGTGAAGTAGCCAACCGCGTCCATTATGTGAGCCAAATGTTTTTTCAAGTACGCCGATATACACATCACCATCGGGTGCAACGAGAGGCGAGGCGGTACTATCATCAGAAATATAGGCGGCTACCTTTTCTTTGGGATCAATCAATTGCACTTTCGATTTCAACGCCAAGGTGTTGCTATCCAAAGCCAATAAATAGCCAGATTGTCGTACACCGGTCGCGATATTGTCGTTCACCACAACATAGATTGTTTTTTGATCTTTTGAAACGGCAATCGCACTATTGGTGGCAACTTTAACGACATTCGTACCCGCTAGGATTGCACTGATGTCAGCCGTGACTGACTTACCATCTGCGCCAATACGTGCGATGCCGCTTTTTAAACCAGCCGGATTTCCGGTGCTGGCAATAAATCCAAAATAAATATTACTCTGTGCGTCACTAGAGATCGGCGTATTAATAATGATGGCTTTGTCTAATGCTTCCTTATTTGCCTTGTACACGCTATCGCCATAGAACACGAGGTTTTTCAAGGTGGCCGAAGCATTGTCCGCGTCTTCACGATAAAACACTTTGCCACCCGCGCCGGGAGCATAAATGCGATTATTTGGGGCTAGCGTTATGTTGTACGACGGAGTCCAGCGAAATGCTGGCATGATGTAATCAGTATTTTCAGACCAGATCACTTTGCCATCACTTCCACTGCGAGCTTCAAAACGATAAACCGTATCAAAAGCCGTCTTAACCGGCAGGATCACGGTGTTTTTGGCGGTAATGACTGGTGAGCCATAATGAACCAACAAATAACCTTGCGAAGAATATTTGGGAAACAGATCAACTGGCGCTTGCCAAACGATGCGCGAGAATGTCTGGGTTGCCACAGCAGACAGACCGTCATGTTGCGCATTGCTACCAAAATTGAGCCATGGCGGACCAACTACCGTAGGATTGCCAGTTCCAGGATCACCCCCTGTCCCAGGACCAACCCCTGTTCCATTACCCGGATTTATTGGAGTAGGACTACTACCGGATCCACCACAAGCGACAATAATCGACGTCGCGATGATGGTGAACAGTGATGTCCAAGCGAGTTTTTTCGTTCTGCTCTTATTTGGCGGTAATTCTTGCATTTGGCGTGTCTCTATAAATTATTGGTCAAAAACCGTATGGCTTTCACCATTATTTTGTATGGTGCAAGAAGATTGAGGCAAAATCAAAAAAAACTCAAGTAAGATTGCCAAGATCGACAAGAGGTATCAATCCAACAACAATAATAAGCGACGCAATGCAGTTCTATTTCGTATTCTCCTATACTCGTTCTCCATACAGATTCTATCGATTGCGCATGTTCAATTTTTTCATTCTCTTGATGCT
>JAYVHZ010000032.1:0-2225 GCA_043770645.1 Undibacterium sp.
GGGGTCGTATCCTTGTACGGTTTGATGTGGGCATAGACTCGATTGTGTAGGGCGGGTGAAACCCGCGCTGCGCAGGAGTTCCATGGGTTGGCGGCGCGGGTTTCACCCGCCCTACAATTCGATGTCATGATGTTTTTGAATTTTCCAGTCGCATGTTGGTGTCATTCCCGCGAAGGCGGGAATCCAGTGACGTTTGTGAACTAAATAAAAGACGCTGGGCTTCTGGTTACGCAGGAGCGACGTTTTGAAAATAAATAAATTGGTTTTCGGATGAAAAATGACGATTCGCAAACGCGTCCACTTTTTAACAAATTAGTCTTGATAGGCGTTGGCCTGATCGGCGGCTCTTTCGCTTTATCTTTGAAAAAGGCGCAAGCAGTCACGCATATTGTTGGTTTAGATCGACATCTGATTTATTTGGAAACTGCAAAACGACTCGGTATCATCGACAGTTTTACTGACGATATGGCGTCTGCCGTCGTTGATGCAGATTTGATCGTGATCGCGACACCCGTTGCACAAACCGGCAAGATACTTAGTGCGATTTATCCGTATTTACAGGCAAACACGATCGTGACGGATGCTGGAAGTACAAAGGCTGATGTGGTGTTAGCGGCACGAAATTCTTTGGCAGAGAAAATCTCGCAATTTGTACCAGCACACCCAATCGCTGGGCGTGAAAAAAATGGTCCAGAAGCGGCGATTGGTGATTTGTATGTCGGAAAAAAAGCCGTTATTACACGCTTGCCAGAAAATGCCGATCGATCGGTCGAATTAGTTGCCCAAGCTTGGCGTTTATGTGGCGCGATTATTCATCATTTAAGTCCTAAAGAGCACGATCAGGTTTTTGCCTCAGTCAGCCATTTACCGCATTTATTAGCGTATGCGCTAGTCGACGACATAGCGGCAAAGCCGCACGCCGATCGCTTGTTTCAATATGCTGCCAGCGGCTTTCGTGACTTCACTCGGATTGCCGGCTCATCTCCAGAAATGTGGCGCGACATCAGCTTGGCGAATCGTGATGCGATATTGGAAGAGCTTGATTCCTATAGCCTAAAATTGAAGCAGTTGCGAGCTAGTCTGGAAGCCAGTGACAGCCTTGCTTTAGAATCGATTTACAGTCGTGCGCAAACCGCACGAGTGAATTGGATCAATGCCATTGAGGCAGCGGAAGCGCAAAATAAAGATGGTGGTGATTGAATTGCTAGTAGCCAAGTTAATCAATCGATTAGTCCAGTAATATCATCAACTAAATTACATGAAGAAATTTAATACGGTCAGACATTTGAGAAAAGTATGAAAGATCAAACTAAACATTACCCTCCACATCTTGATTTGCATCCAGTCATGAAAGTGCAAGGCACAGTGCGTTTGCCCGGCTCTAAAAGCATTTCTAATCGAATTTTGTTAATAGCAGCTTTGTCCAAAGGCACAACGCAGATCCACGACTTGTTGGCATCGGACGACACCATGGTGATGTTGAATGCTCTGCAAAAACTTGGCGTGCATTGGACACAAGAAGGTAATTCTCATAATTACACTGTGGTCGGAGCGAACGGCGTTTTTCCGAATCATCATGCGGATTTGTTTATGGGTAATGCCGGTACCGCAATTCGCCCTTTGGTCGCAGCACTGGCAGTCTTGGGTGGTGATTACACGGTGCATGGTGTGTCACGTATGCATGAACGTCCTATCGGTGACTTGGTTGATGCCTTGAATGCGGTTGGCGCGCAGATTGATTACACCGGAAATCTCGGATACCCGCCACTGCATATCAGACGCGGTCATATTCATGCGCAAAAGATGCAAGTGAAAGGCAATGTTTCTAGTCAATTCTTGACCGCCTTGCTAATGGCGTCACCGCTGGCAGCACATCATAGCGATGTGGTGATTGAAGTGGTTGGTGACTTGATTTCTAAACCTTACATCGAAATTACTCTCAACCTGATGGCGCGGTTTGGTGTAGAGGTAATGCGTGATGGTTGGCAACGATTTACGATTAAAGCTGGGCAGCACTACGTCTCACCGGGTGTTGTGTATGTCGAAGGAGATGCCTCATCGGCATCGTATTTCTTAGCTGCAGGTGCAATTGCGGGCGGTCCAATTCGTGTTGAAGGCGTGGGTAAAAACAGTATACAAGGTGACGTCCGCTTCGCCGAGGCCTTAGAAAAGATGGGCGCCAAAATCACCATGGGTGACAACTGGATTGAGGCGGAAACGCAGGG
>JAYVHZ010000033.1:0-10482 GCA_043770645.1 Undibacterium sp.
CCGTATTTCTCAATCGCTTGTGCCACAACAGAAGCCGAAATCGCACCTTCATCCGCCAATGTCTTCAAAGCCGCAATCACGACGAAGTAACGATTGACCTCAAAGAACTCACGCAATTTCGCACGGCTATCGGAACGACCAAAACCATCGGTACCCAAAACTTTATAGCTACGATCTTTAGGAATAAATGCACGGACTTGTTCTGCATAAGTGCGCATGTAATCGGTGGCAACCACGATAGGGCCAGCAGTGTCCTTCAAGCACTCAGCAATGTAAGGAACACGTGGCGTATCGGTTGGATGTAACATATTCCAACGCTCAGCATCTTGACCATCACGCGCCAACAAGGTGAAGGATGGTGCCGACCAGATATCGGAAGCGATGCCCCAGTCATTCATCAACAAATCAGACGCAGCGATCACTTCACGCAAAATCGTGCCAGAACCCAATAACTGCACGCGGTGTTTAGTTGTTGCTTCGGATTTTTTGAAGGAGTACAGCCCTTTAATGATGCCCTCTTCTTGACCAGCAACCAAACCTGGATGCGCGTAGTTCTCATTCATCACAGTGATGTAATAGAACACGTCTTCTTGATTGGTCACCATACGACGCAAACCGTCATGAATGATGACTGCGACTTCATGCGCGAAAGTAGGGTCGTAAGGAACGCAATTTGGAATCGTCGAGGCCATCACATGGCTATGACCGTCTTCGTGTTGCAAACCTTCGCCGTTCAAAGTCGTGCGACCGGCTGTTCCGCCGATCAAGAAACCACGAGCGCGCATATCTGCTGCTGCCCAGGCCAAGTCACCGATACGTTGCAGACCGAACATGGAGTAGTAAGTGTAGAACGGAACCATCACACGGTTATTGGTCGAGTACGAAGTCGCCGCAGCGATCCATGAACTCATACCACCGGCTTCATTAATACCTTCTTGCAAAATCTGACCGGCTTTGTCCTCACGATAGTACATAACCTGATCTTTATCGACTGGCTCGTATAACTGACCGACTTGACTGAAGATACCGATTTGACGGAACAAACCTTCCATTCCGAATGTACGTGATTCATCCACCATGATCGGCACCACGCGTTGACCGAGACTGCTATCACGCAACAATGAAGTCAAGACTCGAACATATGATGCAGTAGTCGAGATTTCACGGCCTTCTGCAGTTGGTTCCAACATCGCTTGGAACGCTGACAATGGCGGCACCGTCAGCATTTCATCGGCTTGTTGACGACGTTGTGGCAAGTAACCACCGAGTGCCGCACGGCGCTCTTGCAGGTACTTCATTTCTGGCGTGTCATCTGCCGGTTTGAAGAATGGGATCGCTGGCAAATGTTCGTCGGCAATCGGCAATTGGAAACGATCGCGCAAAGCCTTAATGGCTTCGTCGTCGAGCTTCTTGGTATTGTGCGCTGTGTTGCGGGCTTCGCCGGATTTACCGAATCCAAAGCCTTTAATACTTTTTGCCAAAATGACCGTCGGTTGATCAACGCTGTCTTGCGCTACTCTGAATGCTGCGTAAATCTTATGTGGATCATGACCGCCGCGTGTCAAACGCCAGATGTCGTCATCTGACATGTGCGCGACCATCGCCAAAGTGCGTGGATCTTTACCGAAGAAATTCGCGCGAACATAGGCGCCATCTTTGGCTTTGTAGTTTTGATATTCACCATCGACAGTGTCCATCATGATCTTACGCAAGGCACCGTCTTTGTCTTTCGCCAGCAACTCATCCCAACCTGTGCCCCATATGACTTTGACGACATTCCAGCCCGCACCACGAAAATCAGATTCGAGTTCTTGAATGATTTTGCCATTACCGCGTACTGGGCCATCCAGACGTTGCAAATTACAATTGACCACCATTACCAAATTATTCAATTTCTCACGACCAGCCATGCCGATTGCGCCCATGGACTCTGGCTCGTCCATCTCACCGTCGCCACAAAATGCCCAGACTTTACGTTTCTCAGTGTCAGCGATACCGCGTGCGTGTAAGTACTTAAGGAAGCGTGCCTGATAGATAGACATCAAAGGACCAAGGCCCATAGACACCGTTGGGAACTGCCAGAAATCTGGCATCAATTTTGGATGCGGGTAAGAAGACAAACCTTTACCATCAACTTCGCGACGGAAGTGAATCAATTGATCTTCGCTCAAGCGGCCTTCTAGGAAAGCGCGAGCATAAATACCTGGAGATGAGTGGCCTTGAATGTACAAAAGATCCCCGCCATGATCTGCGGTTGGCGCATGCCAGAAGTGATTAAAACCGATGCCCAACATATTCGCCAAAGACGCAAAACTCGATAAGTGACCACCGAGGTCGCCGTCAACACGATTAGCTTTAACCACCATTGCCATCGCATTCCAACGCATATAAGAGCGCAGACGCTCTTCAATTTCTAGATTGCCAGGGCAATGTGCGCCTTTGTCAGCTGGAATGGTATTTACATAGGCTGTATTACTAGAAAACGGGATATTCGCACCACGACGACGCGCCAAATCCATCATGCGTTCCATCAAATAATGCGCGCGATCCGGACCTTCCGTATCGATCACCGACTCTAAAGCGTCGAGCCATTCATTGGTCTCGATCACATCAGGGTCATTCACGGCTTGCGCCAAAATTTGGTCTATCTGTGACATACGGTCTCCTCGTTAATTAATCTTAAATTCGCAATTTATATTCACAACCTACATTAGCTGAATTCACCCAGACTCATTGTTACTGTTTTATTGCCGCAGACGACGACAACTTGACTCGCCTCGACTTTTTGCGTCAGCGTTCTAGCTTGTCTGAAATACGCCAAAAGCTCAATGAATTTTGGATCTGAATTTTAAAACTGAAGCATTCTAACAGCAGTTTTCGCAAATTTCAAATTACGATATGTGATTTCATAATGTGACATCCGTGTCGCAGCGCAACATACTTAATTGGTGATTTTTTACTACCTTTTATGATAAATATCCGAAAAGAAAAACCCCTCAAAGCCGAGGCGCTGAGTCGCAGAGGAAAGGCGAAAACACAGAAAACAAAGAAAACCGTATTGCTTTTGATGCTCTCAAAGACACATATCATTTAATTCCAGAATGAGAGATAAAACCAAGAAAATCTATGCATTTCTCTTCGAGCCTCGGCGCCTCAGTGTCTCGGCGTTGATGGGTTTTCTCACATCTGATGCAGATAAACCATGATGAAACAGCGCTGATCCACACATATTCAAAACCTTGTCATTTGCAAAACAATATTGTTCGTCGTTTTTTTATCGCATTTTTTCAATAGCTCAAAACATCGATTGAGCAAACAATCACCACAGTTAAAAATCGATAAATTAAAGCTGAATTCGTATGATCTGTACCGAATTTTCCGGCTAAAAACTGGCTTTTTGAGTGCTAATTACAATGAAAAAGCCCGTCATCCTTTATAATCGCCCCCTAACCTTTCTTTGCAATCCTGGCTAAATAGAAGTTAAGAAATTCATTAACTTCCACATCAGCCAACTTTCCGAGTTCACTTATCATGACGGCACAAATCATCAGCGGCACCCAACTTTCCCAACAAATTCGTGAAGATGTCACCAAACGCGCTACTGCGTTGACCGGGAAAGGCAAACAACCGGGTCTGGCGGTGATCTTAGTCGGTGAAAATCCGGCGTCTCAAGTGTATGTACGTAACAAAGTCAAAGCATGTGAAGATTGTGGCTTTTATTCCGTTCTTGAAAAATACGACGCCGACCTAAGTGAAGCGACGCTATTAGCACATATAGATCGCTTAAATAATGATCCAAAGATCAATGGCATTTTGGTGCAATTACCTTTGCCTGCGCATATTGATGCCAATAAAGTGATTGAGGCGATCGCAGCAGAAAAAGACGTGGATGGTTTTCATGTCAGCAATGCCGGCTTATTGATGACAGGCCAACCTTTATTCCGTCCTTGTACACCGTATGGCGTAATGAAAATGCTTGAGTCCATTGACTATCCGGTACGCGGTGCGAATGCGGTCGTGGTCGGTGCCTCTAATATTGTCGGCAAGCCACAAGCCATGTTGCTCTTGCAAGCGGGTGCTACCGTCACCATATGTAATTCTAAGACTCGTGATCTGGGTGCGCATACTCGCAACGCAGACATCCTCGTCGTCGCTACTGGAAAACGCAATATCGTAACTGCCGACATGGTCAAACCTGGCGCCGTAGTCCTCGACGTTGGCATGAATCGTGATGATGAAGGCAAGTTATGTGGCGATGTGGATTATACGAATGTCAAAGAAGTTGCCAGCTACATTACGCCAGTACCAGGTGGTGTCGGCCCGATGACGATCACAATGTTATTAGTGAACACCATAGAAGCTGCTGAAAGAACTTAACAAAATGACCGAAATGACGAACCAATTGATCTCCACTACAAATCCCCTGCTCGACTTTAGCGACCTGCCGCGTTTTGACCAAATCACACCGGAGCATGTCAGCTCGGCGATTGATGCTTTATTGGCTGAAAGTCGTGAAGTTGTGGCGCGATTGGAAAGTCCAATTACAAACATAAATTGGGATAATTTCGTCACACCGTTAGAAACGGTCACTGAAAAATTAGGCCGAGCCTGGGGCATAATTAGTCATCTCAATTCCGTACGCGACACGCCGGAACTGCGCGCTGCATACAATGAAAACCAACCCAAGGTCACCGAGTTCTGGACAGAGCTTGGTCAAAACCTACATTTATTCCAGCACTACAAAGCCTTAAATGCAAGTCCAGACTACGCCACATTGAGCCCGGCTCGTAAGAAAATCATCAGTAATGCTTTGCGTGACTTCAAACTTGGTGGTGCTGAACTCGCGGACGACAAGAAAAAACGCTATGCGGAAGTACAGGAAAAACTGGCAGCACTTTCAACAAAATTTTCCGAAAATGTCTTGGATGCGACGAATGAGTACAAATTACTAGTCACTGATGTTGCGGAACTCAAAGGTTTACCGGAGGAGCTTCTGCAGGCTGCTCAGCACGCGGCAGAACAAGATGGCAAAACAGCTTATCAATTCAGCCTGCATTTCCCCTCTTACTTTCCGCTACTACAATATGCAGAAAATCGCAACATTCGCGAGACCATATATCGTGCGAACGCCACCAAAGCCTCTGAGTTAGGCGGTCATCCTGAATGGGATAACACAGCCATCATCGATGAATTGCTAAGCCTGCGCCAAGAAGAAGCTGAATTACTCGGCTATCAAAACTTCGCGGAAGTATCTTTGCTGCCTAAGATGGCTGAAAGCGCCACGCAGGTCGAAAGTTTCTTACTGGATCTAGCCAACAAAGCCAAACCTTATGCCGAAAAAGATCTGGCAGAACTACGTCAATTCGCCCAAGAACAATTTGGCATCGCAGATTTGCAAGCTTGGGATACGACCTTCGTTTCCGAAAAGTTGCGCGAACAGCGCTATGCGTTTTCAGAACAGGAAGTGAAACAATACTTTCCAGAACACAAAGTTGTAGCTGGCTTATTTAATGTCATACAAACTCTATTCGCAGTCGAAATCAAGTCAGATAGCGCCGCCACTTGGCATCCCGATGTGAAGTTCTACCGCGTGGAACGCGATGGCGAATTAGTCGGACAATTTTATGTCGATCTGTACGCGCGCGCCGCCAAACAAGGCGGTGCCTGGATGGATGACGCGCGTGCCCGTTGCCGTAAAGCGAGTGGGATTCAAACGCCTGTGGTCTACTTAACTTGCAACTTTAATGCACCAGTGGTGGTCGATGGCGTGACGAAACCAGCCACGTTTACCCACGATGAAGTGATCACCCTATTCCATGAATTTGGACACGGTCTACATCAATTATTGACCAAGGTTGATGACATTTCGGTTTCCGGCATTTCTGGCGTTGAATGGGATGCGGTGGAATTGCCATCGCAATTTATGGAAAACTTCTGCTGGGAATGGGATGTATTGCAGCAAATGACGGCCCATACCGACACAGGTGAACATTTACCACGCAGCCTGTACGACAAAATGATCGCCGCCAAGAATTTCCAATCGGGCTTACAAACACTACGTCAAGTTGAATTTGCCTTGTTCGATATGCGTCTGCACGATGGTAGCGCCCACAATGGGCAACTCAGCGTCGCACAAGTTCTGCAACAGGTTAGAGACCAGGTTGCTGCAATCCAACCACCAGCATTCAATCGTTTTCAGCATTCGTTCGGGCATATTTTTTCAGGTGGTTATTCTGCCGGTTATTTCAGTTATAAGTGGGCCGAAGTTTTATCCGCCGATGCTTATGCCGCATTTGAAGAAGTTGCTAAAACTGAGGGCAGTAGCTTATCTCGAAAGGTTGGACAAGCCTTCCAAACCGAGATTTTGGAAATGGGCGGTTCACGTCCTGCACTCGAATCCTTTGTTGCATTTCGTGGCAGAAAACCATCTATTGACGCCTTATTGCGCCATAATGGCATGAATCAATAATAAGTTACTATCGTGGAGATTTTGCACATGCCTACTTCATCACTCAAGAGTCGCCGCTCTCTTTTTCTTGACACTTGCTTGTTTGGAGTTGTTCTGCTGTTCGCTCTCAACCCAGTAGCACATTCGCAAATGCATAAGTGGGTCGATGCCAATGGTAAAGTGGTTTATAGTGATACGCCCCCGCCACCGAATGCAAAAAAACTGGGAAGCAAAGCGATGGATAATGCCCCACGCGTTTCCAATGTTAGGCTTCCACTAGAGTTGGCCGCGGCTGTTGCAAAAAACCCAGTGACGCTTTATACCGCGAAAAATTGTGCTGCCTGTAACGAAGCGCGTAACTTACTTAAGCAAAATGGAATTCCATTCCTAGAAAAAACCGTAGAATCGAGAAGCGACATTGATAAGCTTAAACAAGTCAGCGGCGATACCAGTATCCCATTCTTACTCATCAATACAACCAAGCTTTCTGGCTTTCACTCGATTGACTGGCGCGCAGCACTTAGCTCAGCAGGCTACCCTGAAACCAATATGCTTCCAAAAGAGTATCGCTATCCAGAACCGGAACCTGCGGCACCACCTGTAGTTGATGCATCAAAACCAATCGACAATACGCCTAAAGAAGCACCGCGTCCAAAATCGACCTCACCAACTGGTATTCGTTTCTAATTTCCGTATATGACAAGAATTGATTTTCACAGCCAGGTGGCAGACAAAATTCACTATAGCTGCCGCCTGATACGCAAAGCACGTGCGGCGAATTGCAAGATCCTTGTACTGAGCCAAAACGCTCAACAAGCAAAGGAACTTGATCAAGCACTATGGAGTTTTTCAGCAAGCGACTTTTTGCCACATGTAATGATGACAGATCCGCTAGCCGCGCATACACCGATATTAATCACGACAGAATTCACTAGCCCACTGCCGCATCACGATGTATTGATTAATCTTAGTCAGGAACTTCCGCTGAATATCACCCAATTTAATCGCGTCATCGAAGTAGTGTCACAACACGAAGACGACGCGATTACAGCGCGTCAACGTTTTCGCATGTATCAACAACAAGGTTTCAAACCTTCTCATATTGTAGCGAGCGCAGCATGAACGAACAGATTGATGAAAGCATCCCAGTTCTAACGGAAATTATCGCAACACCGGATGGCAGCCCAGTCACCAACAAAACAAAAACAGCGGAAGCGCACTTTCCGTTGTCAACACCTGTAATAGCGACTGCGAACATCGCTAACAAACCAATAAGCGCGGCAATTGCTGCCGCCAAAGAGGTACTTGCACAACCAGCGTTATTTGAGGCGGAAATATTCGAGACCGTCATTGAAGAGCAAAAAACAGCATCAATCAGTGAACAAGACTGGGCAGAGTTAGAACAGACAGTGCGTGAGAATGTCCTGCGCCAAGTTCTCTCTCGTGTCGATTTTGTCTTAGAACATAGAGTAAGCGACAGTTTGGCAGAGGTCTTGCAAACCGCCGTCGACCGACTGGCAGATGAGATTCGTGCGGGCTTACGCCATAGTATGGAAGAAGTGGTGACACGAGCGGTAACGCAAGAGCTAAACAAGATCAAGGGTAGTAACCGAAACTCTTAGGCCAAGAGCGAGAATTTATCTAAATACCCTGACATTCAAGTCAGGGGCTTTTTCATCAAACGCAATACGGGTCGAAAATTTCGCACGCTTCATCGGAAAGCGCGAATGGAAATGTCGCACATTGCCAGACCCTGAAATTGCTCGTCGTACAAATTGGTAGTAGGCTTCCATGTCAACCACATGGATTACCAAGAAATAGTCAATTTCGCCTGACACAAAATAACATTGCATAACTTCCGGCTCATGATTCATACACGCTTCGAAATCGCGCATGTGTTCATCCGACTGATTTTGCAGAGAAATTTCGAGAAAAGCCAGCATGCCATAGCCGATTGAAAACGGATCAACCATGGCAACATCAGCACTAATCACCCCCGCATCACGTAATGTCTTGATTCTACGAAGACAAGTCGGCTGCGAAATATGCAATTTTTCAGCAAGCACTCGCGTTGGCGTTTGATTGTCCTTTTGCAGCATGTTGAGTAACTTACGATCAACTTTATCGAGGGTATGAAATTTAGCCATTGATATACCAGAGACTGGAGACAATAAAAAAGCCCGGCCATAACCGAGCTCCTTTAAGAAATACATTAATTATTTAACGCTCAATATCCACTTAACCAAAGTCTTAGCATCCGCTTCCGTTACCTGAGCATTTGCTGGCATCGGGATTGCCCCCCAAGCACCACTTCCGCCTTTAATGATTTTAGTCGCCAATTTAGTTTCAGCCGTTTTATCTCCAGCGTATTTTTTTGCAATATCTTTGAAAGATGGGCCGAGAATTTTTGCATCAACACTGTGGCAACTCATACAGTTTTTAGATTTCGCCAAATCGTTATTTGCCATCGCAGAACCAGATGCCAACATCAAACTTGCAGCGAATATGACCGTTATCTTCATCAAACTTCTCCAGTTAAAAAATCATTCTTTCTATTTTACAGCTTTTTATCAGTGCTGTTCACCCTAACGCGATGCAAATCTCCATGGTTGACTCTAATCGTTTATGCCCCTATGCTAAGCTCACGCGTGCCTTTGTTCATCATCAAATCATTCTATTTTTTCACATCATGAAACTTCTAGTCCTCGTTATTACTTTGTATGGCATGAAACTGTTTGAACTTAGCTTTATGGAAAACATTTCTTGGTGGTGGATCAATGGACTTGGCCTCTTTGCTTTCCTTTGGTTTGAATTCTTTGAGCGCATGTTAGGTTTAGACAAACGTAAAGATGACATGATGCATGAAAAGATGCGTAAAGAGAGACTCAAACGAAATTTTAATAATAACAACACAAAAAAGTAAATCGTGACGCGAATACCGCTAACGTAAACTTTTGCTTTTCAAATTTTCACACAACTCCATGCAAATCGAATTACGTCAACTGAGATACTTTGTCGCAGTGGCGGAAGAATTACACTTTGGCCGTGCTGCCCAAAAGCTACACATGACACAGCCGCCTTTATCACAAGCCATTCAAGGCTTAGAGGCGGAATTAGGGACGGCACTATTTCATCGAACCACTCGTCAAATTCAATTAAGTGCAGCTGGGATCGTATTACTCCCAGAAGCAAAACGCCTACTGGGACAAGCTGAACTTTTACCTGCGATCGCACAAAGAGCTGCAGCTGGCGTAATTGGGGAGTTACGACTCGCGTTTATTTCCATTGCGGATTACAGCATTTTGCCACCTGCATTACGCCACTTTCGCAAACATTACGATAAGGTCAAAATCGTGCTTCAGGAAGCAACGACAGACCGCCAGTTGGCGCTTTTGGAAAATGCTGAGATTGATGTTGGGCTTTTGATACCACCAATCCCAGATCGTCTAAACAATACACTCCATTATCGCAAGTTACGCAATGAAAACTTAATTCTTGCTTTGCCCGAGGGTGCGGAAAAACGGGTAAATCCGACGAAACTATCGAGCTACAAAGATTTGCCATTAATCCTTTTTCCGCGCAAAATCGCGCCTGCTTTACACGACACGATTTTGGGCTGCTTCCGCGAAGCTGGATTAACACCAGTCATCGCACAAGAAGCGATTCAGATGCAAACCATCATTGCCCTCGTATCGGCAGAAATGGGAATGGCGCTAGTACCAGAATCAGTCGCAAACTTACAGCGTGTTGGCGTACATTATCAAACAATGGAGTTATCCAATTCCATGAGAGATAGTGTAGAACTTGGAGTCGCATGGCGTCGCGACTCAAATTCACCTGTAACTCAGGCTTTTTTAGACCTTTTAGAAAAATAATCTCATGTTGGATCATCCAAATTTTAACCCTGTCGCACTCGATCTCGGTTTCTTCAAAATCCATTGGTACGGGATCATGTACCTAGTCGCGTTCGCTCAATTTATCTTATTGGGCCGTTTGCGCCTGCGCATGCCGCACGTTGCGGCTCTTGGCTGGAA
>JAYVHZ010000034.1:0-3804 GCA_043770645.1 Undibacterium sp.
AACTTACACCACTAACTTACACCACTAACTTACACCCCTAACTTACACCACTAACTTACACCACTAACTTACACCACTAACTTACACCACTAACTTACACCACTAAATTGTTTCACCAATTAGCAGGCATTATTGAGTCTGCGTTTTTCGAGATAGTCGGTAATAGAGTGATTTTGGTGTACCTTTGCCTGAGCATATAGCGGTATCTTCACTGCGCCCTTGTTGTCGATAGGGCAGCTTAGTTCGCGCAATTCGGTATCGGTAAGTTGATCTAGCTCGGCAATCAGCGCTGGTGAGAACGTCGTTCTTCCATGAAAAATACCCACGCCATATTGATCAGGAATATGCAACTTCGCACCACGTTGTCGCAGATAGCGGAATAAGGCGGCGCCGCCATCTGGGAAATTATTCCAATCTGTAAAGCGTTCGCCGACGCCGTTGAAGAAGTTAGCTTCATCAGGTGTAAGTTCACGCAATTGAGCCTGTATGCTAGCCAGTTCTTGATCACTTAATTTTGGAATGGTAAATGCGGGTCGTAGCTGTAGAGGACGCTGATAAGTATGGCGTCGTAATATCCAGTATTGCAAGGCTGTCCAATCTGCACTATTAGGTAATAAGGTAAATGGTGTGGATTTTTCATTCAACACTAGTGCGATAGTGTCAAAGTCCCCGAGTTCCATTGCATAAGATAGCAAATTGCGTCCGCCGAGATCCACATAGAGATCAACGCCTTGCGACGCCAAATAGCTTAAGTATTTAGAAAAATTGGGGTCAGTTATGGCGTTGTTTTGTTGTGTCTCAGACCACCACGTCGGAATTTTACGCATACCTTCACGACAATCTAAACTCAACTTCCTCTGTGCGAAAAGTGCCAGTATTTCTAAGTTGACTTTCTTTCCAATTTGTCGAAATACAGGCGATAAGTAGGTGCAATGCGCGGTCTGATCTTGGGTGAATTCTGGTCGCATGATATTCTCAAGTAGGAGGTCTGCTACCTCGGCATTGGCTTGCTCCACCGCACAGTCTTCGAAGGCGCGCCTCAGATCCCGTCTATTGAAATTATTACTTGATAAAGTTGTCTTCAGCTTTGTTAAATCGGCACTGCATGCGGCTTCGTTCAATGGACTATTGCGCCAACTACTTTCGGCATCTCTTTGATCTTCCACTGCCGCTAGCTCTTTTTCTTTTGCGATACGCTGTTCATTTTGTATGAGCTTGACCCAGACAAAAACGGTCGCGACGAAAGCAATGATCCCGAAGAGTAGCGAGATTCCTAGGTTCTTTAGAACGGAGTAGCGTTTGATGCTGCACACGATCACAACGATAGTAAATACCACGATCGCGAAGATCGCACTAAAAACTAAAACCATAATGGCACCTACTGCGGCACCGCTGTGAGCTGCTGCAGGTGATGCCAAGGAAGATAAAATCGCAAAGCAAAGCCAGTATTTCAAATAATTTTTCATAGGAAGGTCGAGGTTAATGTTGCACCGGACAGCGCTTTAGCTGGCGGCTTTCTAGGAATGTGATCAATACTTGCTGTGGTTTGTATTTCATCTCTTTTGAATTGAGAAACTAGGTGATCTATATTGTAGTTGTGGCGCAGCCTCCATGACTGATTGCGATCGCATGCCGTGGTGCGCAATACTTAAGTTAGTAAATACCGTTGGCGTTGGGAAGTGCGCTTTGATATAGGTTCAGCACTCATCATTATCAGCAGCAATATGGGCGTTGGTTTGACTCATGTCTGTTCGAAAAAAGTGGAAGTCCAATAGGACGACTGCGGCACTGGGTAAATGCTATAGTCGTCTGGAAATGCTTAATGACAGGTTAGTACGTTGCGACGGCATACATAGTCACGTAGTGGAGCGCTGTCGTAATTACTTAGAGGTTTGCGTAAAGCAGTTAGTTTTTTTGCGATATCGTCGATGTGAAACGGCGCTTGGTTGAGGACTTGCTTTAGCTGTTCCTGAGTCAATACATCGAGTAAAGCGATGGCTGGTGCGTGCTCATCGTTATTGCCGTCTATGTGATTGTTATAAAAAGGGCTGAACCACGTTTCTCCGATTGGCAATCCAGCATTAGGTTTGGCTCCTGCATTTAATAAGCTCACTAATAGACGAGGATCACTGTTCAAAATATGTGCCCGCAGATTGTAGAAAACGCTGCCATAGGAATCGTAAATAGGACCGTTGAGCTCTTTAGCGCTTGGGTACATTTGACGGTCTAATTTAGTCAGTGTACTGACGTTACTGTTAGAAATTGGGCTGGTGAGTGCATCATGTTCAGTGCGATGCCGTCTAAGCAGCCACATAATTGACGGCGATATCTTATCCCGAAACGGCAAAGTCTCGCCTCGGTCTTGGGTGAGTCGTGGTGCTGCACCCAGTCGCGGATCACAACCAGAGCTGATCACCAAGGCGATCAGTTCTGGGGAGAAGTGAGGTGTGATGATCGTCAATAATGGTGGTGTGTATTGAGGATATTTGGCTTTAGGGTCGACCGTCTGCGGCGGGCACAAATCAACTCCCGCTTTTATCAAGGTATTCACCCAACGCACATTATCAGCACGGCCAATTGCCGCATCTAGTCGATGTTTTTCATCGTAATTACTCAGTTTACTGTCGGCCGCTAGATCGGGGATAATTCCCTTGCGCCAGACTTGCTTGCCTTCGCAGTCTATTGGCAGCTGGAGTGCTGTTAGTGCTTCCAAAAAATCGAGTTCGCGGTTTTGATGTAGATCGCTAATCAGCCTACATAGATCGTCTTGGTTTTCTTGCTGTGTGCTGCGTTTGAGCGAGGTCTTCGCTTGCAAATAAGCAGCGGGTGCGAGTTGTTTAAAAACCGCTAATCGTGGTGTCTTGATAGTGCAATCGATCAGCACACGATATAGCGGCATCTGCGGCATCCATGCCGCATCTTGCGGTTTTTCAGCCATCATCCGTTGATGAATCGCCTCTTCATCGCCAGCGCAAGCTTCTTCGTAAAGTGGACCACGGTTGCTCGCAATATCACCGCGCAAGTAGGCTTGCTGGTCAGATTCTTTCTGGCGTAGCTGCTCGAGTTCCGCCTTTCTTTGCCTCTGGATCGCCTCAACCTCATCGCAGCTTGGCAGATTGAGCGCTTGGTACGTGGTCATCCAAGTACTATGTTGGTAACGATATTGCAGATCGGCAGAACGTGAAATACTCTCGCGCCCCAGTCGATACTTCAAAGATAAAGTAGCGTCATAATGCAGGCTCAGAGGTGAGTTTGTTAATTGTGCGAGATGCGCTTCTCGTTGTCGTTGGTAAGGCTTGTCTCCGTCATGCTGATTCACTTTGCAAACAATGCCCTCTGGATTGCTCACTGCCTCCGATGTGGTGATGCTATTTAAACCTGGCAGTAATAACACCCGAGTAACTTGGTACACGCCTGCCGGGAGTTTGAATTTGGCTTGATTTTCCTTGCTGATGCTGTCTCTGTTTGCCAGACCTGGCAATTCGCCGATGGGGCGCCCCTGATAGCTGATCACGGCGTTGCCAATACTAGTGAGTGGCGAGCTTTGATTTTTATCCGCACTCTTGGGTGCATAAGGATAGAGAGATTGACGAAAACCCTCTAAAACTGCCTCGCCATTTCTATCTAGTGTCAGGCCTTCGGGTAGGCGAATGTCGACGCTCATGATGATACCGAGCGATGTGTTGTCTGTGCCTAAATCTGGACGGACATAGGGTGTTTCATTGACTTTGATGATTTCAATTCCACGTGTTTTGTATTTAAAATCTGCCTTCCATAGTTGAGGCTCAATGATGCCCAAAAAAA
>JAYVHZ010000035.1:0-12125 GCA_043770645.1 Undibacterium sp.
CGAAGACTTCTAACTTCTCTTTATTTCGTTGAAGCGAAATGTATTCTGCGAGTTCGTGCAAATCATATAAAGCTGGGGTGAATATGCTCTTCCAGTTACCGTGTAGTGGGTTCTTGGAGATAAGTCCCGCATAGCCCGGATCGGCTTTAAGTTTTATCGTAAACGCATTTTGTATTGCTGCGGCTAGGCGAATCGGAGCGTCTCGAGAGAGTGCGCTGAGCCCAACTGGCACGACAAGCCCGTAAAAGAGATGCGCATGACCATTCTTTGGGTTTGAGACAGCAATCGTAGGCGGCGGTAGCAGTGCCCATTCCCAAGCGAATGCGCCACCTTCTCTGTCAACATCAAAAATCAACCATGCCAGTTTCTTTGGTTGATTTGGCTGAATGTGCCTATGCGTTAATGCGATGTTCGCAACGCGAATGACTAATCCTGATTTAGGATCATTTGTGCAATAGGGGTTATGTGGTAGTTGGTCGCGGAATTGGGCTATGACATCCATCGGGGTTTTTGCCCCAGCAGTAATTCAATCTATACAGCCATGTCCTTAAAATTTTTCCCGATGTCCTCTTTACTCGCCGGGTCTGCTCCATAAAAAATTTTAACTTTGTCAGAACATCCAATTCTGACGCGCTTTGGTTAATGAACTAAAACTATTCTTTTTTAGTAATCATTGTTTGTAAAAGACACATAGAAGAACTTCCTATCGATGTGACATTCCGCTACTAAATTACTGAATGACTGAGTTTCGTTTCTTGGGTTATTTGCGTCATCTGATTGTAAAGTTCTATTTGACTCATCCCTGAGTCGAAATAGCGCTTTATCTGTGGTTCTAATTAAACTCTCAGAGGCAATAAAACCTCCGACAGCAACTGTATTTCCAGATATCATGACTAAAGAAATCCAACCATTTTCGGGCTTGACGTGTACCCCAAACATGATGTCCGGTAAATGACGAGAGGCAACATGTATTCGCGTAGCGACGCTTTCGCCGGGCAAGCAGCACGTCCAACGAAAGCACACTACACGCTCCAGTAGTCCCGGTTCGATACAGGTTTCTACTTCTGGAATCGCAATAACTAGTTGCTCGAGAACTGGTTCAAATTCGTCAGGGAGGTCTATGATTAGTGACTTATCCGCAACGAATGATCGCTCGATTTGCTGATAATCCCAATGCTCCTCCAAGAAGTCGTCCACATAACGAGTTCCAACAAGCGAACCTACACATCTCGGTGACGAAGTTTGATTAGGGTCTTTATCGGGAATAGTTGTAGAAAAAACACAGTATAGGCTTGGGGATTTTTCAATCAACACCTCTCTGCTTGAAACTAAAGCACGAGGGATTTTGCTATTTCGAGAAAAATATAGAATGTTTGAGCTGGCTGACATGAGATTCGACTTTCACAAAAAAAGTTAGTTATATCTCGTGTAGTTTCACTTTTTAGCCTTCTTGCCCGTCTAAGATAAATTAAAATAAACCAGTACTTTCTGCACAACCCAAGCCGTGAATACGTAAGTCACAACTGATATCTCCATCTCTAGGCTAAATATTTTCATTGGTTGTTGCCAGCTAATGATTGGGATCTATGTTTAGGAAAATGTTTTCCCGCCCAAAATGCAATGTTATGTAAAGAGAAGTTGGCAATGAATAACCTTGATATCAAAAATCCCGAATGGCAAGATTTAGAATATAAGGCTACTTATCAGCTTTTTGAGATGGGGGAGACACTTGATAGAAGTTGCTAGTATTGCAGAACCTAAAAGTATACAAATGTAGAGTGGCGCACTCGTCTCAAGCCAGAAAGCTTATTTGCAAAAACTTGGATGGTTCTCTTTATTTTGAGACACGTAGTTTGTTGATAATTAAAGCCATGCAATTATTAACATTATTAAAAAACCACCAACTGCGCTTGAGTCCGTCGGCACGGTGTATCTACCGGAGGCGTACCATGATGTGGTAGTAGGCGCCTCCTACCAAAGCCAACCCAATACAAGAATAGAAACTCAGAGTAAAATATAAGGAGGAGTCCAGTTATGTTCACGAACTCCATCTGCTCACTAAATCGAATAAGAAAACTCCTTCACGCTGAAGAAATAACTCTTCAACGGTGAGCACTGTTAGAGGAATTTAGTGAGCTTGACGAAGTGAATTAAGAATCACTTTTTATTGGTGTACATTCCCAAGCCAGCTCATCAAGATGAAATGAGTTCTTCATTTCATCATGGGTGTAAATTCGAATTTCAGGCGATTTTCGAGCCTGAGTTACGACGACGAGACGCCATGCAGTATCTTTACTACTACAATTCATCTCGTTACGAGTCAAAAAGAACCGCGGTTGCTCGGAATCTGTTCCCTTAACTTCAAGTTTTAAAGTTATTCTTCCCTTGGTGGCCTCAAGATCATATCCAATATTTTCCCTCTGACGATCATCGATAACGAAACCATTCGCTTCATATGAATCAGTCACAGCTTCAATTGCTGCCTTTTCAATTTCAGCGCGAGTATTAGCATCCGCAAAGCCACCGCCACGAACAACTACTTTCGGCTCATCTGTCCGTTCAAGAAAAAGTATTCCGGCGATATCCTCAATCCTTCTATCAGCATGGTTCGCACGAATCGTCGCTTTATCTGTCTTGTACTCCATGGCACGATAATCTCCTATGAACTTCCATGCGTTCGCTGCCCGCTTCACGAATGTGGGTACAGAAACACCACTTTCCAAAAATAAGCGAGCGCTTGATTCAATAATTACACCTTTTCCAACAACGACAATATCAGGGGCATTCGGATTGAGATCAAGTCTCAATGCCAGTCCCTTCACGGTTCCACTTTTTGTCCGTATGTATCCGATACCTCCAGCTGTGCGTCGCGCCAATTCATCTGTTGAGATAATTCCTTCTTCCTGCATATCCATCTTTCCTTTTTTTCTCGACTTCATTGGCACGCTAAGACTACAGTCTGCATTCCGTTCTCGATGTTCGAAATGTGCTGGCGAATTTTCGCCGTCGACATGAGGGTCAACGATTTGACCGCATTCTGTGCAAAGAAACGTTAATGATTTTTTTGAGGTGCCTTTTCGTTCGGCTCTCAAGCTAAGTGCATCGGAGATTTGAATCTTTTTCCCATCAAAAATACATGAAGTCGATTTAATCACAACAGTCCTTTCCAATAATCAATTTATCGTTTGTTACCTTGATATTTCATAGAGCAATGCCAGTTGCGTAAATTTGGCTTACTTAAAATTTCACGCAACCCACACACCAAACAAATTAACTACTCCAACTCTGACTCAAAGCCTCAGCTTGCTTCAAACATAACTCAATGGCTTCATCGGTTTTATCCGGTGGATATTTCCATTTGCGTAAGGCGCGGCGAACTAGGTTCCGTAGCTTGGCGCGCACGCTGTCACGTACTTGCCAGTCGACTGTGGTTGAGGCACGTAGTTGCTCGGTGACGTATTTAGCCAGGTCACGCAGATTGTTGTCACCTAATTCGCGTACCGCAGATTCGTTTTGGATTAAAGCGCGATAGAACGCAATCTCATCTGCATTGAGACCCAGTTTGGCGGCTTGCTCTGCATCGAGTGCCATATCTTTTGCCATCTGGATCATCTCTTCGATGACCTGCGCTGTTTCAATGGCGCGGTTATGGTATTTGCGTAGCGTCTCCAGAATCCGGTCTGAGTATTTCTTCTCAGAGACCACATCGGTTTTCATGCGCGCCTTCACTTCGTCGCGAAGCAATTTTTCAAGTAACTCTACAGCGAGGTTTTTCTGCGGCAGATTAGCAACGTCGTCTAAAAACTCCGGTGATAACAAACCGATATTCGGTTTATCCAAGCCCACCATTTTGAAGATATCGTCAACCCCATCGGCGATGATGGCATTGTCGATAATCTGCTTCAAAGCGCTATTCCGCTCTTCATCAGTGCGACGCTTATCAATGGTTGTGAATTTCGTAATCGCTTGTTTTACCGCACTTAAGAAGGCAATTTCCTTTTTAATCGGGTTCACTTCATCAAGTGTGCTGCTTAAGGTATATGCCTTACTCAGAGCAGCCATTACATCAAGAAAGCGCCTCTTACCATCGAGCTCGCCATTTGCACCTTTTAATCCCAGCAAGTGATTCATCGCGCCAGGCAAGAGTTGCAATGCCTTCGTCTCAAATTGGCTGTAGTCAAAGCCGTGGAACATGGCATGAATTACTTCCATCTTCTCAAGCAAAATCGCATAGGCTTCATGTGTATCATGGGTTGGTTTGCCCTTACCTTGCGAATTCGTGTACGTCGATAGTGCTTTCTTGAGTTCACTGGCGATACCAATGTAATCCACCACCAAGCCACCAGGTTTGTCTTTAAACACACGATTCACCCGCGCGATAGCTTGCATCAAGTTATGCCCTTTCATAGGCTTATCGATGTACATCGTGTGGCAATTAGGCGCATCAAATCCAGTCAGCCACATATCGCGCACAATGACGATTTGTAGCGAGTCGTTCACATCTTTGAATCGTTTTTCGAACAGCTTTTTCGTGTCTTTGTTATGTATATGCGGTTGCAGCTTTGCCTTATCAGAGGCAGAGCCTGTCATCACAATTTTAATCGCGCCTTTGTTTGTATCGGTATCGTGCCATTCAGGTCGGATCGCCGTGATGGCGTCATACATATCCACGCAAATCTCACGGCTCATGCAGACAATCATGGCTTTACCCGGCATGCTCGCGACGCGGCTTTCAAAATGTTGCACTAGGTCCTTACCGACTTGGGCAATGCGCGGCTCGCTGCCGACCAATTTCTCTAAGGCTGCCCAATGTGACTTCGTGCTTTCACGCGCTGCCACATCTTCTTCGTCTTCAATCATCTCCTCAATTTCGTCATTCAAGTCTTCAATACCAGCTTGATCAATATCGAGTTTCGCTAAGCGCGATTCGTAATAGATAGGCACCGTAGCACCATCATCAACTGCATCTTGAATGTCGTAAATCGACACATAGTCACCAAAAACGGCTTTGGTATCTTTATCGGCAGAATCAATCGGTGTACCCGTAAAGCCAATGAACGAGGCTTCAGGTAAAGCGTCACGCATATGTTTGGAATACCCAAAGGTATATTGCCCAGTTTTATTATTGAACTTCGCCTTGTCGCCATATTGGCTACGATGGGCTTCATCACTCACCACCACAATGTTGTGGCGTGTCGATAAAATGGGATGGGCGCTTTCTTCACCTAGCAATGCAAATTTCTGTACGGTCGTAAAAATAATGCCGCCTGCCTGACGCGAAGATAACAAATCACGCAAACTATCACGGTCTTCTGCCTGCACCGGCATTTGCTTCAGCGACTCTTGCGCCATGCAAAAGGTGTTATAGAGCTGGCCGTCCAAATCATTACGGTCTGTTACCACCACAATCGTCGGGTTATTCATTTCTGGTTGCGCCAACAACTTCGCCGCATAACACAGCATAGAAATCGACTTACCTGAACCTTGCGTATGCCACACCACACCAGCCTTACCCGATCCGGGCACGACTTCACTCGCATAATTCGCGCGCGGCTGCATGATGCTACGGTTATCAGAACGCTGTGCTGCAATCACGGTCGCCCGCACAGCTTCTCGCACCGCATGAAACTGATGATAGCCCGCAATTTTCTTTATGATTGTGTCGCCATCTTGTTCGAACAAAATGAAGTAGCGTATGTAGTCAAGAAATAGCTCAGGTTTAAAAAAACCTTTGACCAAGGTCTCTAGCTGAAAATCAAACAGCGGTTTATCGTTTTCATTGGCGACCGTACGCCAAGGTAAGAATCGTTCTTTATTCGAAGTCAACGAGCCAACACGTGCCACTAAACCATCACTCACGACCACCGCTTCGTTGAACGTGAATAGATCAGGCACCTCTTCTTTATACGTTTGTATCTGTTGAAAGGCTTGCCAAATATCGGCATTTTGGTCCGCTGGATTTTTCAACTCTAATACAGCCAATGGAAAACCATTAATGAAAACAATCACATCGGGACGACGACTGCCTTTGCTGCCAATCAGAGAATATTGATTAACGACCAAAAATTCATTGTTGCGAGCAGTAGCAAAATCAATCAACTGCACATAATCGATTTTGCTTTCAGCATTGCCGTTGGCATCAAGTTCCTGAGACTTAAATTCCACCTTCACGCCTTCGAGCAAAAGCTGATGAAAGGCTTTGTTATTCTTAATCAGGATTGGCGTTTCCGGCTTTGCGATTTGCAGCGCGACTTGTTCTAAGGTGGCGACGGGGATATGAGGATTAATCTTTTGCAATGCAGACAATAATCGCACTTGCAAAATAATCTGGCGATAATCACTGCGCTCAGGACTGCTTCCATCAGGCGCGATGTCATAGCCGCAAACATAGTCATAGCCAATTTCTTGAAACCAGGTGAGACAGAGTTGTTCTAGTTGGTCTTCAGTGATCATGCACAGCGTTCCTAGGTTGATGTCACTTTTGCGCAATTCAAAAGCTTAACAAAAGGGAATGAGTATGATTTAAAAAGCACTTCGGCGCTAGAGGGAGGATCGACTATTTATTGCTTGATGTTAAGGCTTGGGTGTCTTCAACTTGAATATCATCATTTCATTTTTGTCCGTGTTGGTGCAGTTCATTCGCTATTCGCGAATAGCGAATGGTCACCCCCCTCGTCCAAAGGATAGGTAGAAAATATGTTGATCAGATCGACTGATTGTTGGGATATGTCGATTTTGAGCGAAAAAATCGACATATTGAGTGAAAGTATTGATCCGATAAAGGTATAGATTCACTGAAAAACTCGCCCAAGCTAGCCTTCTTCCATCTCATCAACCACGTGTTGAAGGAGTTACGGGTCCGTCCTTCGGGGCGGCTTCAGCTTTTCTGCTTGTCCTAATATGACTGCCACGCTTTGCGTCTCTTTCTTTTCTCAAGCTCGTATTCAACAGCAAAAGATGTCCAAGGAAGTACCAACTCTCCTCTGTCTGTCATCAGTATCAAATAGCTAAAATCGTTTAGCGCGATGCAGCGTAGAACTAAAGGCACAATGCATTGCGCCCAACTTCCCTACGACTTCCCTCCAACCGCATCTTTTATCTTTCCAAGTGAAGGGACAACCGTATCTACCAATTCTTGAAGTGGAGTCCGATCGCCATGATTACCATCAAGTGTCTTAGATGCGTTTTCCGCAAGTGATTCGATTGCTTTTGTCATTAAGGTCCTTAACATGGCTTGGTCTTCTTGTCGCAAGCTCTCGATTTGTGTTTTAAATCCATGATATGACTTGGCCAGTGCTTCTTTGTGCGCATATTCTTGTTGAAGTCGCTGCGCCTCGCTTCGGCGTTTTGACGCAAAAGCGGCCAACCATATTGCAGCACCAATGACAGGTAACTTCCAACCAAGTGTACTGGCGAACTCGCCGATACTGTCATAATGAATAAACTTTATACCGTTCGTTCCCACGGTATCAATCATCGCAATAAAGGCTATGACGATAATTAATGCTAAAGAGTCGTAAAACATGCGGGTGAAGTTTTTTATTGGATCATTAAACGATATTTTCATATCTAGAAATGCTTGAGATAAACCGGCGCTAGTAGCACCTGGTAACAATCCTTCAATCTCTTTGAATTGTGCATCCATCTTCAATTTTTGATCTTCATAAAATTGATCTAGTTGTGCAATACGTCGATTAACTTCTTCGTATAAGCCGTGCTTAGTCTTTTCGTTATCGGAATCTTCATCACCAAAGACCTTTAAGTAAAGTTCTTCTAAATCTTCCTTTTCCTCAGAAATTGATTCAACGTATTTCATGGCCTTTGTTTGCTCCGCTTGAATTGTCGCGAGGGCATCCACTACTTTTTTCTTGATTGAATTATTCGACTCATCGCCAATCAAGGCTTCTTTATAAAACTGTGAAATTTTATTTTTCTCTTCTTCGACCTTACTGAATAACTCTTGAATACGATCTTTAATGCCCTTGCTATCGCCATCAGTTTCAAATAGTTCTTTTTCGTACGAACTAATATTGTTTTTTATGGTAGTGACATCTTCTTCAATACGCAACACAGACGTTTTCTTACCTTTCAACTCTGCCAACAAATCTCGACCGCTCGTTCGGTAAGAGTCAGAATACTCACTAATAGAAGCATGGTAACTTTCGAGCGCATCCTTTAATGATTTGACAGCATCAACGGGATTGCTTACAACCCAGGGTCTAACGTAGGTTAACAAGTTATCAGCGTTTTCATTTGCATTTTTTAGATGCACAATATTTCTGTCTTGCTGATATTCGCGAATTTGTTGAAGGCAGCTCGACAATTGTCCTTGGAAGTTATCCCAAGTGCCTATGGGAACTAGTTCGGTATCCAGGAAGTTCAACAGTCCTTCAACGTACTTAATCACTTTCCTCAATCGAGCCAATTCTTCAACGGAAGTTAAGATTGATTCGTCGTCAATTTTCAGTTCGGGAAGGAGCTTTAACAGCGTTTTCCATTCAGGTTGAAAAGAATGTTTTGTAAATGCATCGCTCCATCTAGACATTTATAGTCTCCTCATCATTTTGAAGTTGAATTTCGCCAGAAAGTAGCTTGGGGAGTAGCTTATCTCTTGCATTTGAAAGGTTCATGCTCTCAAAATTTAAACTCTCAATAGTCGAATACGACGGCCTTATTATTTCGGAAAAATACAGTCGTGAAGCTTTGCTTGCGCAGACAAATTTCCAATCCGCGATCGCATCCTTATCACCTCTCGGCATTTTCGCGCCTTTCGACGTACGCATCATAAATTCGAAAAACTCGTCTTGATAAAGTAGGTTGTATAGAAATTCCTCGCATCCTTTCTCTTTCGCGACAAAACCGAGTACATCATTTGATCGACCACCATCAAATCGTGCAAGCCAAATTTTTTTAAAATAAGGCCGTATGTTGGAAATAAGAATTTGATTAGGCGAAAAACTAGGCACCGTTGGTACCGATGGTAAGGATGTTGCAGCATTTATTCCGCCTCGGTTCCCAAGCATATTTTCGGTCGAGATGTAGTTATTTAAGTGTAATTTTGAAACCTCAATTTTACCGTTCGCATATTGCGCGATGTCGGACAGTGATTTCACTTCCCACCCCTCAGGCACCTCCCCCAACTCCGAATCCTCCAAAGTAGCTGGGAATAGGGCTGCGGTATTTTTTAGGTTTTGTTGGGTTTCTGATGGTAGTTGGGCTAGTTGGTCTGGGGTTTTGCCGCTGATTGCGCACATGGCGGCGCGTTCGATTTCTTCAGGCGATGCGCCCGCTTCTTTGGCGACGATCTTGGCGCGTGTGGGTTCGAAATCGACAAACCAGCTTTTGAATAGGGCTTGTGCGATTTGTTCTAGGGTTTGGTTGGTTTTGCGGTTGAGTTCGATTTTCTTTGCTATCGAGGTCGCAATACCTTCAATCAGTTCTTTGACTTCTTTTGGAGGAAGCAAAATTGGAATATCTCGCACGTCTTTCAAATTCAAAGTCTTTTGGACAGTTGTATTTGCTCTCACGTCTAAAAAATGTTTCGTCTCTTTTGACTGAAGGCAAATATTTATCCAATCTGAGCCAATTTCTTGGTCAGCTCTAATTACGGCTATTGCACGCGGGACATTCCACCCCTTTAGTTCAGGAGGCGCAACAAAACTTTGTCCTGTTGACCCAACTAAGGTTAATAAGACTTCCCCGCCTTCAAGTCTTGTTCGTTGATATTTTTTTTCAATTTCGGGATCTACTTTAAGAACATCTTGCAGATCAAGCTGTCCATTATTTATGTTATTTATTCGTATTACAGGAATACCGTTTGACACATGCTGCCCTGGTTGAACAATGCCGTACGAAAGATTGTCATCAATTGTGCAATCGATTAATCGTTTACAAGTCCATCCTTCAGGAATAGTTACGAATTCGCTTGGATCAAAATCAGAACTCATAACCCAACCCCGCCAAGTTCTTCTTAATCTTCGCCTCCAAACGATCACTCTCTTCAAACTGCATTTTCAATTGGGTAGTCAAACGCGACATTTTGTCGGTAAAGGCTTCGCCATCCTCCGCCACATCTTCGGCACCGACATAGCGTCCCGGTGTCAGCACGTAATCGTGTTTTTGAATGTCGGCTACATTCGCGCTAGAGCAAAAACCTTTTTGATCTTCGTAATCTTTATTCGTTTGCCACGCATGAAAAATGTCACAAATTTTGTTCAAATCATCTTGCGTGAAATCGCGTAAAACGCGGTCTTTCATGTAGCCGAGGTTACGCGCATCGATAAATAACACTTTGTTTCTGCGGTCGATCAATTGACGACCGCTTGCCGCCGTGCGGGCGTTTTTGTTTTTGGTGAGGAACCAGATACAAGCGGGGATTTGGGTGTTGGTGAATAGTTGCCCCGGTAGTGCGACCATGCATTCGACTAAATCGTTTTCGATTAAAGCTTTGCGGATATCGCCTTCGCCGCTGGTATTGGAACTCATGGAGCCGTTTGCTAACAATAGGCCAAGCCTACCGTTGGGTGCCAAGTGATACAGCATGTGTTGCAGCCACGCAAAGTTGGCATTGCCTGAAGGCGGTTTGCCGTAGACCCAGCGCGGGTCGTTGTCATCGACACCGGTGTCCCATTCTTTCATATTGAAGGGTGGGTTCGCCATGACAAAGTCGGCGCGCAGGTCGGGATGCTGGTCGTTGGTGTAGGTGCTCGCGGGCTCCTTGCCGAAATTAAAATCAATGCCACGGATCGCCATGTTCATGGCGGCGAGTTGCCAGGTGGTGTGGTTGGCCTCTTGACCGTAGATGGAGACGTCACCAATCTTGCCTTTGTGGGCAGTGATGAATTGTTCGGACTGCACAAAGAAACCACCCGAACCCATAGCAGGATCGTACACGCGGCCTTTGTAGGGTTCTAGCATTTGCACAATCAAACTCACGATGGCTTTGGGCGTGTAGAACTGGCCGCCTTTTTTGCCTTCGGCTAAGGCGAATTGCCCGAGAAAATATTCGTAGACGTGACCAAGAATGTCTTTGCTTGACAGCGATTCGTGTTTGAACGGGATAGTCGAAATTAAGTCGATTAACTCACCCAACTTGGCTTGGTCGATTTGTAGTTGGGTATAGCGTTTATTAAGTACACCATTAAGCTTAGGATTATCGATTTCAATGGCGTCGAGCGCGTAATCAATCAGATGCCCAATCGAGCTAATCTTGATGAGCTTGATTTCGCCTTTGTTTTGTACTGGAAGCTCGGCACCACCAATCACGACCTTGTTATTGTCGCGTATGAATTGCCAACGAGCGACTGGCGGCACCCAGAAGGTATTGGTTTCGAGGTAGTAATCGCGCACTTCGAGTTCGTTTTCGATTTCTGCTTGATATTCCGCTCCCACTTCGCCGCCATCAGAATCGGCGGGGTCGAGAAAATAATCATGTTCTGGGTTGCTCAGTTGGGCTTTGAGCTCTTCGCGACGAATATCGAACGCATCTGACACATACTTCAAAAAGACTAGCCCCAGCATTACATGCTTGTATTGGGAAGCGTCGAGTGAAGGGAGAAGTTTATTGGCGCTGGTCCAGAGTTTTTTTTCTAGACTATTGAGGAATTCTTGTTCAAGTGAATCTGTCATTTTGTTCTTTTATTTAAATGCTATTTAACGGTAGCTGCTAATCATAGACGATCAGACTACAAATCTGAACACGAATTATCATTATCTGGAATCTATTTATGAAAAAACACCGTGGATTTGTCATCTAGCTAGATGTTCTAAGTCTATCTATAAGCTCTCATTTTGTTACACGCAGCATCCTTTCACCATTTTGTAGAGTCAGTAATTTCTACGAATATTTCGAGGAACCGGCGGAAGGCATCACCGGTGTCCGCAAATACGCGAACGGCTTGAGTTTGCGGAACGCTTGCATTTTGAGCATCAAACCAGGAGGGCTTCTGCCCGCACTTCCCTCTGCTCGTTTTCCAAAATCTAAAATCGCGACTATCTAAAATCGTTCTTGATTTTAAGCCTAATTGAACTCCCTACACGAATGACAACCGCTTTCGCATTGATCGCTTGTACGATTTTTTTGACTATCTGTTGAAAGGCAGATTACTCAATGAGGGCACTGCCGA
>JAYVHZ010000036.1:0-18945 GCA_043770645.1 Undibacterium sp.
TCGTGTATTCAAAAACTCGTAATTACTGGCTAGGGGTGTATCAATTTTAAATCGCTGTTTATAAGAAAACTGTATCAGTTTTAAATCGCTATTGACAGAAGGGGCGTTTGCCCTTGACCCAATTCATCTAAAGTTATCAAAAGAACGGCAAGAAGTGCCGCGCCAACCAGATGGCTCATATGGAGTGCTCTCGGATGCTGGCCCCAATGCATGGGGAGTTAAGTTGACGGCAAGCATCTTGAAGGTTAACAATCAACCGTTACCTGCCAATCCCATCGAATGGTTCCTTCATTCATGGCACTACGGATCAGGTTGTATTGGTTTTTCGCAGCACCATACACAGAAACCCAATTTAGGAGTAATCGCGAATCACCGTGAGGATCTTTCAGCCAAACTTCAAAGCACCATCGACCAGTTGGCGATCAATCCAGATACATCGTTGACTGATGCAGATATACGTTTGCTAGCTCCTGGTAGTAGTCTGGGCGGTGTTCGACCTAAAACGGTTGTTATGTCTGAAGGCTTGGAATATATCGCGAAGTTTTCTCGACCAGATGATGTATTTGATGTGCCGTCTGTCGAATATGCAACGATGCGCCTGGCGCACAAAGCTGGAATAAGTACTCCAGACTTCGAGCTCCTCAATATCGCCAACCACTCAGTATTCCTTATCGAGCGCTTTGACAGGACGAAAGAAGGAGGGCGGAAACATTACATCAGCGCTCACTCGTTACTCGCCCCTTCTGGACTCAGTATCGATAAGCGAGAATTAGTTACGTCGTTCTCGTATGCCGGGATTGCAGAGGCTATGAGGCCATTCAATATACGGGGGCAGCTAGATAGTCATCAACTTTATCGGCGAATGATATTCAACATTTTTATCGGTAATGTTGATGATCACCTTCGCAATCATGCCTTGTTGATGGAATCACCTAGTCGCTATGTTCTATCGCCTGCATTCGATGTCGTACCTCATTCAGCTGCCGCGAAAGCACCTCAATCTATTGGCGTTGGAGCCCAAGGCGCGGCAAGCACGACCGCGAATGCGCTATCACAATGCGGTCGTTTTTTACTAAAACGCGACGAAGCTACCGCCATTATTGAAGAGGTTCGAGCGGTGACAGCCTGCTGGCAACAGGAGTTTTTCGATTCTGGAGTCACCAAACGTGACATCCATCTCTTGAACTCCTGTATAGATTTCCATCGATAAGTTGTAATTTTTTCGACTCTAGCGACTAGTGTCTCTCATTGAGAATCTTGAGTGCTTTTAGTTTATTAATCGTGTCTTCCGCATCTTCATAAAGTGATTGAAAAATATCGTCGTCATTGCCATCATCGCTATCGTCATCGAGTTCATCGTCCTGATAGATTGAATAATGCAGCGCTGCGTATTCTCTTTGCATGTCTAGTAAGAGCTCTGCGCATTCTTTGAGTAGTGTTTGGTATCGGCACTTGTGTTCAGTTGATTCTGATTGCTGTTTGCACAGAGTAATAGTTTTGGTCTTTTTAGGCATGATAATTCTTTCTTAAATTGTGCCAACATTGGCTAGACATATAACACCTAACTTTATATTTGATTTTTAATCAATTAAGTGTGTGTCAATAAGCCCAAGTTTTATCCTTCAAATTGGGATAATTAAGAGTGCGCGCCAACAAGCGAGGAGCTTTACACAAGTTAATTTACAAGCTCGATTTCCGCGAATGGCAATACCGCATACATCGACGTTTCATTTTCAAGTGGTCGTTGGACGAGCTCAATCAAATATGAAATTTTCTGAGTCTTTTCGCGGGATTTTTTATGAGCTGGAGTCCATTGATTTCAACGCGTCTGCGACTTGATTTTGTACTTTTTTTTCGCTCAATCCCAAACGATCTTGAGTAAGAATGAGCTTGTCTCGACAGTGTGCAGGCCATCCCTCATCATCATTGTCGATAGCGACCCAGAATGTCGGCTTTCGACGTTGGACGTCATTCCAGATCTGAAGTCCCCTGGATGTAAAATCGAATTCGATTTTTTGCATCTCCCGACGATGAAACGTTGCTCCGATGATTTTTTCACGAAGAATAGGTGAAAGTTGAGATTTTGCATATTCGTAACTTTTTGCACGTACCCATGAAGTAGATAAAACGATCTTTACATCCGGGTGAGGATCAAGCAGATCTTCCAGTATGTGCATCCATTCGAATAGCAGACGGCCTGGAGTTCTGAGATATATGCCTTTTTTGGGATGCCAATAAACGGCGTCATCGTGTAATACGCCGTCAAAATCTAAGTAAATTACTTTCGTCATATCAGTATTTGTATGGATGTCTGTTTTGTGTAGGGGCAAATTTTGGTATTTACGGCATTCTAAAAATAACAAAAAATTGTTTTGATTTAGAAGTTATTAGATGACTAGCGACGCAGTTTTTTTTGGGGACCATTAATTTGTGCAGTTAATTTTTGTATCGCTTTATCGAGCTTTGTTTTGTCAAAGCCTACTCTTGGTTCTCATAAAACAAGTTGATCGTTTTGATCAAAAATTGAATCAATGAGATTCCAGCCGCTCTCGAAATCATCAATGATTAATATTGGCTGCGTCGCCACGCCAAATTTTGAAACCCAAGTTTGAATTTCGATGAGGCGACCATTCAATTCTGTTTTCGGCGTTCTCCATTCACGATGAAAATTTTTTGCGATAAAACCAAGCCCTGCAGAATTAAAAGAAAACGCAACTTGATTACGGTTGAGATAATTCGTCCAACTTGAGCTAATAACATACGAGGGAAAAAATCTTCATGCAGTAGCGATAAATTACTCACTGCACTTGATAAGAAAACGCTGGCCCAGAATTTCTCTTCAATATTTCTATTGTTTTTTAACGCTGCGGCAACCGTACTACCCGAGAAGTTTGGGTCGATTGCAACAACATTATCTATATCTAGAAAAACAATTAATTTCATTTTTTTGCAATGTTGAAACATGGTGGAACTGTTAAATAAATTTTTGTATTGGCGCAAATATAGCCATACTAATTTCGTTGGCCAACAAAATTTTATTTCGTTAAAGTACACTTATACTGTATTTTTATTTGAATATAGCAGATGTATCTGTAGATATTATTTGTTTATTTTGAGTTCTAATTGAATCGTAATTACTTGAGTGTCAAGTAATTTAAATGTCAATAACATATTTATTTCGCGTAAGCTTTTTTGGACTTTGTGTCCATTAAACCGTTCAGATCATTTCAAAAAATATGTTCAGTATCAAAGTTGAACTGTGTGTTTAATCAGTATAAATTGAACGCAGAACTCCATCCGTGAACAACGTTATTGCATTCGCACGCCCTTGATCCAGGGAGGGGACGCAGGCAAATTTATTGCAGACTCCCGAAACGGTTCGCGACGCACACGATCATCTTGCTATCCCACTTTTCAATCCAAGGTTTTTTCAGGCTTTCCGTCGCTAGCTGATGATTGTTGAGAAGGATCTGCAGGCTTAAACCACTAAATGATTGCTCACAGAGCGTCGACATTCGTGTTCACAGTCAAAGGTGATTCAATGCTTGCGGCTGAAATTTTAGGCGGCGACATGCTGGTTGTAGATCGAGCTATCGAGCCCAAGCATAATCAAAAATTTAGGCGCTTTCGTCAGTTGCTAATACACGTTCGATCGGTTAATTAAATGGCCTGGAGTTGTCCAGTTACGAGCAAAGAATCCAGCATACAAAACGATTCGCTTCGCGAAACAAGAATTTCATTTAGTAGCGCACTCCACCATCTTGGCGTTTATTGTCGTCTTTGGTATTTTCAAAGCATTGACCAATTATTTCGCGGGTCGATTTTCAGATGTGTACGGTCGTAAAAATCATCTCAATTGTTGGTTGGATTCTGGCGATATTTCAGTCGGTTTTTTGGTGCGATTCAAACTATTGATCGACGGCTGAGTCTGGCGACTGCGTATGATGAACTTCTTGTCAATAATGGATCTGGACAGAGACATCAAGACTAGTTTTTTATGATCGATGGACGGTTGACGTTCATTTTTATCCTTTAATTTTATGCATAGTCATTTTGAATAGCTAATTGATGTTGAATGCATTCGGTAGCGATAAAAAAGTGTTCTTTCGAAATGGCATGCGTAGGTCTACAAAATGTTCCCAATAGTTCCAGTGAGCTATATCACGTGCAAGATGACGGAACTAGAATCGAGTCAGATTATTCCTTAGTATGCTGACACGTCGCTCGAGCAAAGGAGATTTGCAATGCGAACCTTTATGGATTTGAAGATCGGTGTTCGATTAGCCATCGGTTTTGGTATTTTGATTATCATGATGCTAGGTATGGGCGGCGTTGGCTTACTTCGATTCGCTGAGGTGAATGCAGTAAATAGCCGCATCATCGAAAAGGATTGGGTCAAAGCCGAAGCGGCCAATATCATCAATGCGACAACGCGTGCTAACGCGCGTAATACGATGGAATTACTGATTACCCAAGATGCCGCACAAATAGACAAAATCAAGCAATCGATAGAGCGTAACAAACAAACGATCAATGCAGCTTTAGAAAAGCTGAACCAATTGATTTATCTCCCCGATGGTAAAGCATTGTTAGCAACGCTGACAGAAAAGCGCATGCAGTATGTGGGCTCATTTTCTAAAGTGGGAAAACAGATTGAGGCAGGTGATAAAGATGCCGCGATTTTGACTATGAATACAGAAACATTGCCTGCATTAGACGCCTTGCAGGAACCCATTGTTGCGTTGACGAATTTGCAAAAAGAGATTGTGGTGCGCAGTAGTGCTGAAGTGAAAGAGCGAATAGATTCTGCGAGAATCCTCTTGATCGCATTGACTGTTACTGGCTTGTTTGTTGGTATCTACCTTGCCTGGTTTATTACGCGTTCGATCACTAAGCCTATCAATGAGGCTGTGCATATTGCAAAGACAGTCGCCTCTGGCGATTTAACAACAAAAATGCATGTTTACTCGAAAGATGAATGTGGCCAGCTACTGCAGTCGATGCAGAACATGAACGATAGTTTAGTCAGTATTGTCCAACAGGTACGCAGTGGTGCGATGACTATGGCGGCTGCGTCACATGAAATTGCCGATGGCAATATGGAACTCTCGTCGCGAACAGAAGAGCAGGCCAGTGCGCTTGAGGAAACAGCGGCCTCGATGGAGGAGCTTGCATCGACAGTTAAGCAAAACTTTGAATCGAGTAAGCACGCTAATCAGCTGGCGGAGTCGGCAGCACGAGTGGCTGCTAAAGGCGGTGCGGTGGTTGGAGAAGTCGTGATAACGATGGAGGCGATTAATACCTCGTCCAAGAAAATTGCCGACATCATCGGTGTGATTGACAGCATCGCATTTCAAACGAACATCCTCGCCCTTAACGCAGCAGTAGAAGCTGCTCGTGCGGGAGAACAAGGACGTGGATTTGCAGTCGTTGCGTCCGAAGTTCGCTCTCTCGCGGGGAGATCCGCTGCTGCCGCAAGGGAGATTAAGACACTTATTACTACATCAGTTGGAAACGTCAGTGATGGTTGTCGCTTAGTCGAGCAAGCAGGCAGCACCATGGATGAAATTGTTGTTCATGTGCGTCGCGTCGCCGACTTAATGGGAGAAGTGACAACGGCGAGTAAGGAACAAACAATGGGTATTGAGCAGGTAAATCAAGCAGTCGGTCAAATGGATACGGTCACTCAACAAAATGCCGCCTTGGTGGAGGAGGCTGCTGCCGCCGCACAATCATTAGATCATCAGGCAATTTCCCTAGTGCAAGCAGTCAGCATTTTTGAATTGGGAACACCGGCTGTGATTGGCTCTTCGCGGGTTTTTCCTCAGCTGGCAAATATTTAATCAGGAGTTCAGCATGGCATATTTTGAGTGGGCCGACGACATGGTGATTGATGAGGGAGCGATTGATAACGATCATAAAAAACTAGTCAATCTGGTGAATGAATTGCATGATGCTACAAGCGTGGGAAAGGGACATGAGGTCATTGAAAAAATCATGACCGACTTAATTGCCTACACGAAAGAGCATTTGCAGCATGAAGAACAAATTATGGCAGCGATTCATTTTCCAAATCTGGAACGCCATAAATTAGGTCATAAGCAGTTTGTTGAGAAACTCAATACCTTACAGCGTCAATTTGAAGCTGGAAGTATCATCGTCGCATCACAGCTATCGACTGTATTACGTGACTGGTTATCATTGCATATACGGCGTTCTGATAAGGAGATCAAAGTTTTCTTACAAAAAAACCGAATGAAAATTTGAATTTATTTTTTGGGTATTGATAGACACGCTCGTTTCTATACTGGGTTGTGTATCTGAATTTCGTTCAACCATTAAGCTTAGTAGGTTTACTTTTATCTATGATTCTAAAAGTAGCGTTTATGCAAATTTACTTTCAAAAAACATGCTTTGCTTCAAGCTGCGCTGATGTTTAAGTTCGGTCATAGTTCGGATTTAGAAAGTTACTTTGTCTGATGCAAATGCTGACGTGAGCGATGAAGATTTTGTAGTGACTGAGACTTGATTTGATCTACTTTTATTACTGTTCTTAAAGATCACTTGAGCGGCCCATTCGCTGGTGCGGGTTGGATACATGCCGCAGACTGGGCAGCGCGCGTTGTTTTGTATCTTACGTTGCGCGAGCAGGCCGATACCCCAATTGGGGTCAAACGGCGTTGCGGAGGGCAACGATGCGGATGTCGCCGCTTGCGATGGTTTGGTCTGCTGTTACGGTAGCCTGCCATGGAACAAGTTTGGTCAGCGTAAGCGCGATGAATAAGGTGCCAGTTGTCCAAGCGAGATGCTTGGCCAAAGGAATGCGCAGTAACATCATTTACATCCGTGTGTCGTGTAGCGCACCGCCACTTAAATCCACCATGTCGGATTTGATCTCAGTATAGCGCAGGAATTTCCCACCCCATTGCCCGATAAATTTTCTTGCATCTGTTTCCTGCGCAAAACTGGCAATGGTCGGGCCCATAGAACCATGTCGCTTACTTCCCAAAACATAGAAGCCATCTTTGGCGAGTATCCAGTTTCCACGCGGGTGATCCCAATCCGCTTTGCCCATGTCTTGCACAAAAGCGGCACTAACTGCCTTGACCTGTTCTGGTGACAATAAGGTATTGAACATTTCTACTGTATCGCAGAAAAATGTTGGCGACTCTTTGCCCTCATAAAAAATCTGCGCTTTGGGGCCTGGGTAGTCAGCCAGTAGCATACCGTCGAGGTCGCAGGTGGTGTGCGGATCAATTTCCATCGCGGTAATGGATTTGTTTGTCGTTGATTGACTGCAACCGACCAAAGCACTTCCAGCGAAAGCTGTGATAAGCGTGTTGACGATAAAATTTCGGCGATTGATGATCATGAGGTAAATCTCCAACGTGCCAACGCAAGCGGCACAAATATCCAGGCAAACATAACGGATCCCATTAGCCAAGGTTTGGCGAGGGCAGAGGGAACGATGCTTGAAAGCCCGTAAAGGGTGCGCACATCGTCCATTGAAAAAACATTCAGAATACGGAATACATCAGTTGGATTGAGCAGCAGCAAGTAGGCGAAAATATCACCGCCGTAGCTACCGCCAGTTCCGACTAGAGCACCAAGCAACAACAGATCAAAGACCAGAACGAAGAAGAACCAAAGCGCGATTGCCAGACCCGAAGCGCGGGTTCGTTCGCGTGCTATGACCGACATGAAGATGGCCAGACTGAGGAAGGCCAGACCGAGCAGTACTGAGCTGATGATGAAACCGAGGTAATGTAATAATCCAACCCATTTAAATTGTTGGTATAGGAGTATCGCCACCAGTGAAAATCCTGCGACGGTGGATAGTGTTAAAGCGCCAGCGAGACCCAGATACTTGCCGAGTAAGAGTTCGGTGCGAGTAATCGGAAAAGACAGTAACAAGTCTAGCGAACCGCGTTCACGTTCGCCAACAATCGCATCGAAGCCGAGCAATAGGGCAATTAGGGGGATCAGATAAATCACCAGGCTGACCAAGCTTGTGATTGTCAGCTCAATAGATTTAAGACCGATCTGGCCTTGTTGAGCACCGCCGAGATAGGTGATCACCAAAGAGAATACGGTGAACACCAGCGCCACAGCCAGCACCCAACGATTGCGAATTCGGTCGCGAAATTCTTTCGCTGCCAGGGTAAAAATTTGATTCAATTCCATAATTTTTTCTTTATTCTGACTTAGTCCGAAAATTAATTCGAAAATCCAAAAAAGACATCTTCCAGCGACGGCTCTTGTATGCTCAGATCGATTAACTTGCTCCCTAGATGGCTAACCGCTGCCAGCACTTCCATCTTGCTGTTACGCGGGCAACGTACTACCAGACTGTTGCTGCTTATTGTGCAGGTCACATCTGGCAGGTGACTCAACGCATCTTGTGCCAGTGGCACATCGTTTGGCGCCAGACACAGTGTGACGAGGAGTGGCATATGCATTTGCTCGCGCAATTGAGTCACACTACCTAAGGCCTGTATTTTTCCCGCTGACATGATCGCGAGACGATCAACCCGCTCTTGCAACTCCGCCAGAATGTGCGAGGTAATAATGACAGTAACGCCGGTATCGCGTAGATCATGTAGCGTGATGTAAAAGTCTCGTATCGCCTGAGGATCAAGGCCATTGGTCGGTTCGTCGAGAAATAGCACGCGCGGCTTGCCGAGCAAGGCTTGTGCAAATCCCAGACGCTGGCGCATTCCCTTGGAATATTCGCGCAAGGGGCGATTCAGTGCGTGAGCCAAGCCAACTTGTTCTAACATGGGCGCACATTGTTCTATCGGTGCACCTTTGAGTTTGGCAAAAAATTTTAAGGTTTCGATGCCGCTGAGATTGTCGTACAGCACCACATTTTCGGGTAGATAACCGAGCTGACGTCGGGTATGACGAAAGTCGCTACCTGTCACTGCAGTACCATTCACTAATATCTTGCCAGCACTTGGTTCAGTCAAGCCTAGCATCATTTTGAATAAGGTACTTTTACCAGCACCGTTGTGACCGATCAGACCGAAAATCTCACCATGTTGTACCGTCAAATCAACACTATCAACGGCGTGTAACGCGCCATAATGTTTGCTGACACCACGTACCTCGATGGCATTGTCTTCGACCTGAGATCTGTTATTGGCCAGGGTAGCGCTTGCCATTCCATTGCCTCCATTGTTTGTGAGTTGGTTGCATACGCGGCTTGGGATCGACTACGCTCGGTACACGTAACACGGGAAATTGTTGTGAGACCAAACGCAGTGCCTGCACCGCAGGACTGGCGAGTAATAATTGGGTGCTAGGGTAGCGCCAGTTCAAGCGGTCGACGATGTCATTGGCTTCGTAGGAAACATCACCGAACCCATCGGCATTTCTATCCCAGCCTAAATAATTGCTCCAGTGATTACCACTTTGGACGCCCCATTTTTCGTCTTTAGCGCCCACATATCGAATCTGCTCACGATTGCCGATGAAATCATTACCCTCGACTTGATTGCGGGTGGAACCGGCTGATAGATGCACACCGACGCGATTATCTACCACCAGATTATTTTTAATACTGACGTATTCCACATCATAGATAAACAAGCCTCGACTATTGCCTGCGATGACGTTGTTTTCGACCACTGAATCCTGCATGGTGCGCAGCATGATGCCATGATCAGAATTGCCCCAGGTGCGATTATTGCGTACCACTTGGTCGCGCACTTCCATTAATGCCAAGCCACCGCGATTGAAGTAACTATCGTTGTCTTCCCATAAGTTGTAGTATGAATTCATGTAGTGACTGCCGAAACGACTGTGATGCAATTTGTTGCCACGAAAAATGGCATGATGTGATACATCGACATACAGTGCATCGCGTACAAAACTAATGTTATTGCCGATGATCCTTGCCCCTTTGGTATTGTAGAGTTGCACGCCATTTCCACGTTGCGAGGAATTGTATTCACGCTTGCCCGTGATCAAATTATTCTCTATCAACACTTCGTTGGACTTTTCTATCCATAGACCAAACAGGTTGTAGATGATGTCGCAGTTTTTGACGATCGCTCTGTGCGAGCCTGGGTAAATATAGATACCCGCATTTTGATCTTTTAGACTGTCACCGGAATCACGCACAATCAGTCCTTCTATCACGACGTCTGGTGCGCTTACGCGTATGGTGTCGCCTCGGTGTCCACCGCTAATCGTAGGGCGGTTGACACCTCTTAAAGTCAGTTTTTTATCGATTAAGAAATTACCTTGATACTGGCCGCGTGCGATCTCCACGGTATCACCAGCCTGTGCTTTGGCAATAGCTTGTTGTAGAGAGTCGCCCGGTTTTACCAGGATTGTGGTCGCATTACAATATGCTGGTAGAGCGACCAACAGTGGCACTAGCAAGCCCTTTATCACATTCATCATACGATCAATAAGCCCAAAGTTTTCAGTGATAGAAATAATACCGCACCGATGAGTAAATTTTTGAAACTAACATAACTGATCATATCCATAACACTGGCATAACGATAATTGTCCTGCCACCATGGACCGTCCTTGACGTAACGTTTTCCTATAAGGCGTATCAATACTTCATACACGCTCCAGCCGAACCACCACGCTATGATGGCGGCGGATGAGAGTTGACCAATCGCGGTTAATATCCAGGCCAGACTAGCGGCAATCGCCAGTGCTACACCAGCAATTTGTAAGCCTCGTTGCGATGACCAGGACTTGCTGCTCCAAGGCCATAAGTGATCGACAATTTCCAAGATGATCCAGCTCAGGCCATAAGTGCCCGTTTTATACGCAGGCTTTACGGGGTCAGTTGGCATGCGCGGATCGAGGCCAGCTTTGATCGCCTCGGATGCCGGAGTTGCCGGTATCGGATAAATGGGTATGAAGTAGCCATCTTTGCCGATGCCTTTGATCTCCAAACCTTCTCGGTCGCGTCGTTTGCGTTCTTTAGATAGCGGCGGGCAGCCTTTGACGTCGGTGTATAGCACCATACAGTCTAAGCAGTGCAAACATTCACGGTGATCAATTCGTCCTGCTTTATCAATCGCCAGCGAACCGCAACCGACTGCGCATGCCTTACAGCTATTGCAGTATTGTTTGCGCTTCAGGCCAAACCAGCGGAAAGTGCTAGGCATAGCTAAGGCGGCTCCCAGCGGGCAAATGTATTTGCAATATGGCCGCTCGATGAATAAAGAGACGCCAAGTATGAGTGCGACAAATAATCCATAAGGCCAGGCACGATTCGTAATACCTACTAGGAAAGTTGTTTTGAACGGTTCAATTTCCGCTAGTTTTTCAGCTAAGCCCATAGAGAACATCGAGATTGCCAAGAGCCCAAAGAAGATCGCATATTTGAGCCACTTTAGCTTGTCATGGACGGCTTGTGGTAGATGACCCTGAAAACGTTTCAGGCCGATTTTTTCACCGACTTTATAGATTGCCTCTGAGAGCGAGCCAAACGGACACATCCAGCCACAGAACAAGCCGCGTCCGAATAAGAACACAGTAATAATGATAAAAATCCAAAAGACAAAAATAAAAGGGTCGGTTAAAAACAGTGACCAAGTCCACTGAAATAATAGCGAGTGAAACCAGGTCAGCACTTGTGTAATTGAGGGTTGCGCCATCACACCAAAACCAACAAAAATGATACTCAGTGCCCAAGCACTGTATTTGAAAATATTTACCGGCCATTTGTTTTTGTGATTCGACATACGTGTCAGTTTTTCTCGACAGGCATAGGCGATGGTGACGACGATCAATAAGAAACAAAACAAGCCTATTTCTATAGCACGTGATTTCCAGATGCGAACATAGGGTGCTGCTGCTTCTTCGACCACTGGTCTACCGCCCTGTAATAGCTCGTCAGCTAACCAATATTTAGCATCAAAACTGGCGAAACTGCGTGTGCCCGTGGCACGGTCAACCCGATTGCCAAGGAAGGATAATTTCCATGGGTAGGCAGTTGAAAATGCTTTGGAGCGAATGATGAATATCGCAGACTCATTGTAAGTTGGCGCGCCATCAGCGACGATGCCATAGAGATTAAGATAATCGAGATCGCGGAACGTATAGGAATCGGCATCTTGTTTGACCTGTATCCTGTCATACATGCCACCACGTACAAATCCAGAGCCCTTAAATGACTCTATGCCATCGGTGCGGATGATGAATAGCGCGTGCTCGTCGGGCTTTAGTTGTGCACGTAAATTATTGAAACTGTTTTCACCCAACAGACTGATGCCGACATCCGGATGATTCAGATCGCCAAACCAGAGCTCAATAAATGGCACGGCATTTTTTTCTAATCCGACTTGTTCTGGTTTAACCAGCAGGCGTTGCACGCTGCCTTGTTTGACCAACGCTATCCATGAGAGACGTTGACCCTTAAGCGCATACTTTGCGGGTTCACGTACAGTTGGTGCGACGAGACCAGTTTGTCTGGCGATCGCCATACCGGAGGCCATCATGACTTGGTTTTGCACGATGACGGTGACGGTCGCACCAGAGATGGCGTCCACACCCAACACACCTTCGTCCGGGCGCGATTGACCAACTTCAATTTTATCGGTGACAGATTTACCAAGATATTGTTTATTGAAATTGAGCAGAGCTGATTCGGGAATGCCGAGCAAAAGAATCGGTTCAGAGTGTTTGAGCACTTTGATGCCAACGAAACGACCTTTGAGATCCATGCCCATCAGTGTCACGACGGGTTTGCCAGAATAGGCAGGTGTGTCGGTAATGTCAGTAGAGAGCATGACGTAACCAAGTAAGTTTTTTTTGCCAGCGATTGGTTCGCCATAGGCCTCTACATAAGGTGGTTGTCCCATGCGTTCTGAAAAGCTTTTCGCGCCAGGAAATACATCGGTGCAAGCAACCAATGCACACATATTTTTGGCGGTTTTGAGTTCTGCTGGCAGAGCAGCTTCATACGCGCCTGTGCTCGCTTGAGCGAGACTGGCGATGCAGCTTAGCAGTATCAGAAAAAATGCGACCAGGTAGAAATCTACACTGGTCGCCAAGTTTTTTCGCATTAAAGACATTTTTATTCCTACTTATTACTACTTGGTGAGACATTTTAAAATGCCTCACTGGGATGGTGGCGCCCAGAAAAATCCAGACGCCACCGGAGCTGCAACTACCGGGTTAGGCTTCCACGATCATGCGAGTGCGCATTTCCAAATGCAAGGCGTGGCAGAAATGTGTGCAATAACACCAGTACACGCCTGGATTGCCAGCGATGAACGTGACAGAGGCAGTTTCTTGTGGATTGACAATGAAATTGACGTTATGGTTGGGGATAGCGAAGCCGTGTGTCAAATCTTCGATCTTGTCCAAATTGGTCAAAATCAAAGTGACTTCATCACCTTTCTTGACTGTGAATTCACGCAGGCTAAATGCGGGTGCCTGCGATGTCATTTTCACGGTCACTTTTTTGCCATTTCGGACTACACCAGATTCTTTTGGATCCTTAATCGCATTTGGGAAGTCGTTCAAGTCATAAACTTGTTTTGGACGAACCAGATCGCGTTTGAAGATGATGAAATCATGTGGCTCGCCACGAACCGGATGGTCAGCCATTAAGACCATTTTCTCGCCAGAGATGTCAATCATTTGCTCATTTTCTGGATGCAAAGGACCCACTGGCAAGAAGCGATCTTTGGAGAATTTACAACCAACCGCAAGGTATTTACCGTCAGCCGCCTTGGTTTCGGATTGCGATGCATTCAAGTGACCTGGTTGATACTGCACATCGAGGCGATCCACAACATATTTTGCAGTCTTGTCGCCGGCGTGGAACTTGATCGCTGCTTCCACATTCCACTTCACTACTTGGCTGTCCAGGAACAAAGTTGTGAACGCATTACCGCGACCATCAAAGGCTGTGTGCAAAGGACCCAGACCGAGTTCAACTTCAGCCACAATCGCAGCATCCAGTTTTTCCAGTTTGCCGTCAAACCAGTCCAACACTTTTGAAAGATCGATGACCGTACCGGTTGGTGAAAGTTTGCCTGCGCAAATGAAATATTTTCCATCTGGACTAGCGTTCACACCATGCGGATTCTTTGGCACAGAAACATAGGCTGTGAGCGCGGTTTTTGGATCTTTGTTGGCTTCATGCGTGCCGTCCACTACCGGTACTTTGGAGTCGCCAATGGTTTTGAATTTGCCAGCTTTAACTGCCGCCTCAATACGTGCGACGTTGTAGAACAGGCAGGCATCACGTTCTGACGACATCATGTCTTCATAATGCGCGCCCATTTCCGTGTTGTACTGATTGGTCGCAGCCAATTTGCCGTCATACGACGTGGCGACCAAATCACAGTTGCCGTCGATCAGTACCTGCCAGCGTACTTCCATTGTTTCTGCATCAACGCAGCTAAACATAGAACGATATTTACTGCTGTCTTCACTGCCTGTATTTGGCAAAGGAATAGCAAATTCGCCACCACAGAAGACGCGCGTTGTGTAATTAATTTTTTCGTCAACTGGATCACGTTTGTCTGGAAAAATACCATGGAAGCCCTGAACATTCGGCAACTGTGTGATTTTGTCGCATACAAAGTAGTCAAGGCGAACACGTGCAATACGGCTGTTGATTTTGTCATTGATCCAAGCGTAGCGTCCGTCATAGTTACCGTCTTTGTAGGAGGCGTGTGTATGGTGCGTATCTGCTACAGTGTACTTCAGGCTGCCGTCAGCTTTAGTACCCATGACCTTTTTAGATTCGTTGGTGACGCCCCAGCCGACCAGCGCATCCGGTACGAAGCATGGAATACGATGTATCTCACGACCAGAAGGTAGACCCAAAACGCGCATATCGCCAGTATGACCGCCGCTCCACAGACCGTAATAAGTATCGAGTTCACCCGGTTTTAAATGCGATGCATTGCTACTTGCATGGCCACCAGACGCGGATGCCGAAGCGGAAGGGATTGCCCCCGCAGTACCAGGCTTTTCATTACACGCGACCAATGTTCCTATGCTTGCGATGGCGGCGGTGTTGAGAAATCTGCGACGGCCTAAAGCAGGTGCATCGATTTCTTTGATTTTGTCTTGACTCATGATGTGATCCTTATTGGCTGGTCTTTTCGGAGTTTAGAATTCAGAATTAGCAGGCCGTGGTTAATAGACTTAGATATGACAGCGGTTTCCATATTGCATGGTTTTCTCCAAAGGCGAATTGATAAATATCAAGAGTGCAAAAAGGAATGCCTGTTTGTGATGCATGCTTGCGTTAGATCAAAACTCGATATGTGAAGCGCTTACTATTGAATACTATTGAATATAATAGGTCGTACGTGTCACTAATCTCGGCTATCTCGCTAGTTTCGCTAACCTCGCTATCTCCCAAGGAAAAAACATGAAATCATCCACGCTACTGTTGAGTGCATTCACTCTGGCAAGTCTGGCTTTAATCAGCGCTTGCAATAAAAAAGAAGCCGAAGTACCAGTTGCTTCCACCGCTACAGCGGTAGTTGCTGCTGCGCCTGCAGCGGTAGAAAATGTGATCGGTAAATCGACTTATGGAAAGACCTGTGCGATGTGTCATGCCGCCAATGTTGCCGGCGCGCCTAAGCCTGGCGACAAGGCTGATTGGACTCCGCGAATTGCCCAGGGGATGGATGTTTTATATAAGCACGCATTGGAAGGATATACCGGTGCCAAGGGACAGATGCCTGCGCGCGGTGGTGCAGTCAACTTGAGTGATGAGGATGTTAAGGCGACAGTCGACTACATGGTTGCCCAATCGCGCTGATCTCGTTTGCGTATTTGAGCAAGATAATCTAAGACCTGCGATGCTGATTTGCCGTATTCAAATAGTTCATATAGTCCCTATAGTCCATACAGTCCGCGTCGGCACACTTAACTGACATAGTTTTGTGTGAAATTTGCCCTCTCTTTGTGAGGATCGTTTCAATTCATGACTACTTTACTCGCCAAACTCGTATCGCCTCACCGTCGTCGCTTAGTGATCGGTCTTCCTTTGTTTGCTTGTGGTTTATTGATCGCTCCGGTGCAGGCCAAATCCGACATCCATCAATCTTCCAAAACAATGATGGGCACACGCCTTGATCTGACTTTGCAAGGTGCCGATGCAAATACCATGAATGCAGCAGCCAGTGCAGCTTTTAGCGAAATGGCGCGACTCGCTGACATGATGAGTCGCTATCGGAGTGGTAGTGAACTTAATGCGATTAACTTAGCCGCTGGTTTGCAGCCGGTTCAAGTGTCAGCCGAACTATTTGACGTGCTTGAGATGGCGCAGCGTGTTACAAAGGGCAGTAATGGTGCCTTTGATGCTACGGTTGGTACGCTACGTGATTGGAATTTTGATGCCTCGTCTCCCTCGATTCCCACAGCTCAACAAATCGTAGAGCAATTACCTTTAGTTGGTGCCAACGGGCTTATTCTTAATGTCCGTCAGCGCACCGCTTTTTTAAATAAGCGCGGGATGCGACTTGATCTGGGTGGGATTGCGAAATTGCCGATTATGCAGGCGGGGATGCGCCTGCTTCTTGCACATGGCGTGGTTAATGCCATGATTAACGGCGGTGGTGATGTGCTGGTTAGTGGTCAACTGAATGGACGTGATTGGCGCATCGGTTTGCGCGATCCACGTCAACCTGACCGCTTGCTTGGCGTGGTAGCGATGAATAAGGGCTTTGTTGCCTCGTCAGGTGACTATGAACGGTTCATCATGCATCAAGGTAAGCGCTTGCATCACATTCTCGATCCCAAGACTGGTTATCCAACCCAAGGACTGCGTGGTGTGACGCTGATTAGCGATAAGCTTGATCGTTTAAATGGACTCGGTGCAGCACTGATGGTATCCGGCGCAGAAGCAGGTCGCACTAAGCTTAAGCATATGCTGGATGTCGATGCCCTGCTCGTTGACGCTAATAATCAACTATGGACATCCGCTGGAATGAGTAACCGCTTGGTACCTGGCTAAGCTATATAACCTGCTTCGGATATATATAGTCATACGCAATGGCAAATAATTTCAACGGGAAATTGATGGTGGTGATGTTTTAGTTTTAGTGAGCTTATACGTTATCATAATGCTGATGAACTTAACTTGACATTACCCTGCGAGATCTTGAAGCCTTTTTGCCAATAGAATTGACTATGCCAAACTTTATGAATTCAAAGGTCAATGCGTTTGCCATCTTGGACATGTTGCCCGTTGGCGTTGTGGTGCATGCCCCTGACACGCGAATATTGCATGCCAATAAAAAAGCACTGGCTGTGTTGCGGCTCACCGCGGAACAGGCACTAGGTAAAGAGGCCATGGACTTTCAGTGGCAACTGATTGATACCTACCGCCAGCCCCTAGCTCTGGACCAGTTTCCGGTCAATCGGGTGTTGGCTACCGGCGAACCTATAGAAGAACTACTCATGGGTGTGAGCGACAGCAGCGGCCCCGAAGTTACTTGGCTGACAGTGAATGCTCTGGCTGAAAAAGATGCACAGGGTGTGATCGAGCGGGTTGTTGTGACCTTTTCCCAGAATACCTACGAGCGGGCCGACATTCCGTTTAAAGAAATTGTTGACTCTGCCCAAGACGTTATCCTTATCACTGAGGCGTATCCGCTCGAAGAGCCAGGGCCACGAATCATCTACGCCAACCGTGCATTTACCCACCTGACCGGCTACGCGGCGCAAGAAATGATCGGTAGGTCTCCGCGTATTTTGCAGCGTCCCGATGCGGATCCGGCGGTGCGCGCGCGTATTTCGAGTGGACTTAAGTCGGGCCAACCGGTTCGGGAAATCATCTATAACTATTCCAAATCAGGCAAGGGATATTGGCTCGATATGCACATCGTCCCACTGAAAAACAACCATGGCGAGGTGGCCTATTTCGCGGCCATTGAGCGCGACGTGACAGAGCAGAAAAACCTAGAATACGAATTACGCCACCATGCTTTTCACGACGCGCTGACCCGTCTGCCCAACAGGCGGTTGTTGCTTGACCGTTTGAAGCAATCACTGGTGATGGCCAAGCGCAGTGCAAGCCACATCGCTGTGTTGTTTATTGACCTGAACAAGTTCAAGCGACTTAATGACACCCATGGTCACGACGCTGGCGACCTGTTGTTAGTCGAAGTCGCCCGCCGACTCTGCGGCACAGTGCGTGAATGTGATGTAGTGGCTCGGTTGGGCGGCGATGAATTTGTGGTTTTGCTCGACGGGCTGGGGACTGACCCTGTACAAGCTCAGGTGAATGTGCAGACCGTGGTAGCCAAAATTCAGGCAGCGCTGGAAGAACCCTACCTATTGGGGGACATCGCCCACCATGGTTCGGCAAGTATCGGCATGACGCTGATCAAGGGTGGCGGCGACCATGACCCCGACCACGTCTTGAAAGACGCCGACGCGGCCATGTATGCCGTCAAGAAAAACCGCTGATATGTTGGCGCGCATCCAAAATTTGACCCGTCATTTTTGAATGCGCATCAACACTGCCGAACTATTCAAATTACTTGAGATGGCGCAGCATGCCAAAAGAATGAGTAACGGTGCTTTTGATTTCACCGTTGGTGCGCTACGTGATTGAAGCTTTGATGCTGCCTCACCATTCATCGCCAGCGCTCAGCAAATTGCGGCGTAATTGCCGTTAATTGACGCCAACGGGCTTATTCTTAATGTCCGTCGGCGCATCGCTTTTGTAAATAAGCGCGGCATGCGACTTGATCTGGGTGGGAGTGCGAAATTGCTGATTATGCAGTCTGGGCTGCACCTGCTTCTTGCACATGGCGTGGTTAATGCCATGATTAGTTTTAGTAAACTCGAAACACCGTAACTTTGGGCATAAATGACCCCGTCGCAAATTCAGCCTACGGAATAGAGTCTAAGCCAAAGTTGGTACCAAAGGCGGTGCTAAAAAAAGTTTTAATGTAATTTAAGCAACATCGCCTGATAATCGTCTTGTTC
>JAYVHZ010000037.1:0-15682 GCA_043770645.1 Undibacterium sp.
CTTAATCAAACCTGTAATCACATCTACCGAAGGACGTTGCGTTGCCAAGATCAGATGCAAGCCCGCGGCACGAGCTTTTTGCGCGATCCGTGCGATGAGTTCTTCGACTTTTTTACCAACGACCATCATCAAATCCGCTAATTCATCAATGATGATGACGATTGTTGGTAATTTCTCTAAAGGTTCTGGCGCGTCTGGCGTGAGACTAAAGGGATTTGGAATATGCTCTTCGCGTCTAGTCGCCTCAGCAATCTTGGCGTTATAACCAGCGAGATTACGCACGCCCAATTTCGACATCAGCTTGTAGCGGCGTTCCATTTCGTTGACCGCCCAATTCAAGGCGTGGCCCGCCTGCCGCATATCAGTCACGACCGGTGCTAACAAATGGGGAATGCCTTCATAGACGGACATTTCGAGCATCTTTGGATCGATCAGAATCATGCGTACATCATTTGGATCTGACTTATACAACAGCGACAAAATAGTGGCGTTAATCCCCACCGATTTACCTGAACCCGTGGTACCAGCGACCAACAAATGCGGCATCTTCGCCAAATCGGCAACGACCGGATGGCCAGCAATATCTTTACCTAAAGCGATCGTGAGATTGGATGAGCTATCGTTATACACCTTAGAGCTCAAAATCTCGGTCAGACGGACAATCTGGCGCTTAGGATTAGGCAATTCCAAGCCCATATAATTTTTACCTGGAATCGTTTCAACAACCCGTATCGAGGTCAAAGAAAATGAACGTGCCAAATCACGCGCCAGGCCGACAATTTGACTACCTTTCACGCCGGTTGCAGGCTCAATTTCGTAGCGGGTAATTACCGGCCCTGGATAAGCAGCGATCACTTTGGCATCAACACCAAAATCTGAGAGTTTTTTCTCAATCAGTCGACTGGTGAATTCTAGCGTCTCAATACTAACTGTTTCTTGCGAAATCGGCGGCTCATCCAATAAGGACAAAGGCGGAAGATTAGTATCAGGCATATCGCTAAACAAAGATACTTGACGTTCTTTATCTATGCGCTCTGATTTTTGCACTGCCACCACTTGTGGTTCGATCCTGATTGGCGGCGCAACGACGATTTTTGCGCGCTCTTGGACCACTGTCGTTTCGCGTTTTACGGCTGCGCTTTCACCTAATTTTCGGTCTTCGTGATCGGTGTATTTTTTGCGAATAAGCTCAAAACTATCTTCGATCACGGCGCCAGTATTTTCTGCAATTTGCCACCATGAGAGATGAAAATACAAACTCAATCCGAGAGAAATGATTAAGAGCAAAAGTAAAGTTGCTCCGGTAAAGCCAAATGCGCTTGCCGCTAGATGGCCGATCCAATCTCCGAGAACGCCGCCATGAACACTCGGCAATGTCACCTTTAGAGAATAAAGACGCAAAGACTCTATGCCCATGCTACCGATCATGATGAGCGCAAATCCAACCACTTGCGTCACGTTATCGAAAAAATGAACTTCTTCCTGTGCACTCTGTATCGCATCATTTAAACGGCGATAACTCCGCCACAACAATCGTAGCAAAGCAAAACTAAACCACCACGCAGAAAAACCAAAAATAAACAGCACCAAATTCGAAATGTACGCGCCGACATAGCCACCCACGTTATGGCAACGATCAACCACAATCGAGTGCGACCAACCCGGATCTAAAGGAGAATAGGTCGCCAGCACGAGAATGAAATACACACTGAACGCAGCAAACACCATCCAACGCACTTCTCCCAACAAAACGACCAGACGATTTGGTAAGGGTGGGGGTGGCGCAGAATTACGGCTGCGTTGATAAACTTCGTTGGAATTTGACATAGATTTCAAAGAAAACAAGTAAACATGATTGTAGGGTAAAAGCGGGCGATATAGCTAATTCATAGCAATACACCGCGAGAAAATATCCGCACCCAGTCACCCAATATCCCAAGATGAGCGATATCTAAACAAAATAAACGATGCCATTTAAGCAATTCAACTAAGACGCAACACTCTCCAAAAAAAATTATTTGAATTACGCAAAGTTCGGTATATATTGCATGTAAATCGGTTTACATAAAAAATATAAATGTAAAAATTAAGACATTAGAAAGCGTCTTAATCACAAAATCCGATACAAGAAAACAGTGGCGCCAACATCTGACCCTAACACCGCGCAAATAAAAACTGTCACAAAAAAACTTGGAGAACCAAAGTGCAATCGTCAATTATCAAAACCGCAGGATTTATCCTCGCTAGCCTCTGCAGCCAAATAAGTCTTGCTGCCACTTGCCTCACCACAGAAGTCGAGTCAAACAATACCGATGCCACAGCCAACACGGGTCTTTGTTCTGCAAAAGTCGTCACTGGAACAATTAGTACAACCAGCGATTTTGATTGGTACAAAATCAATGTCGCAGCTGCCGGCAGCATTTCGATTAGTCTTTCCCATGCGAGTGGAGCTGACCTTGATTGGTTTTTGTACCCAGCGAGCGGCAGCTATGTCAGTTACAAATCAACGAAAAATAATCCAGAAACTGGCACTTACAATGCACCGGCTGCTGGCACTTACTATGTTCGTGTCAAGAGCTATTCCGGCAAGGGTAGCTACAGCTTGACTGTCACCTATCCAGACGGTGGCACCAATCCAGAAGATCCGCCTATCCTCCCGCCGATCACTGATGTTGTGACGGGTAAAGTCTGGCTCAATGGTGGCTCCATTGCCCAAGACAATGCCAGCATCTTTGTCGCAGGTTTGCGCCAAGCCACTGGCAAAAATAGTAGTGCACCAAACATCAATAGCACCAGCAATTGCACAACGGATTGGAACACGACACCCTGCCCACGTGTAGCAGTGATTACTGCTTCAGCCGTCAATCAAGCTGACGGCGTCGACAAGTTCAATAACGACACCACTAGCGGTGCTTGGTCTTATTACAATCTCTTCCAACGTCACGGTTTTTCACCAAAACACATCATGAATCATCATGACACTTATGTGAATAACTCGGGCAACACCAGCACCCAAGGCCAGGCCAATATCGCCATTATTAATCAAGCTGATTTGGTCTATGTCATCGGTGGCGATCAGTCTCGTCTATCTCGCAGTTTCTTAAAGGATGATGGTAGTGACTCGGCCCTCATGGCAGCGATACGCGCACGCTATAAAGCTGGCAATCTGATTTACGCCGGTGACTCAGCAGGCACGGCAATCGCACCTAGCACTTCTTATGGCGAAGGCATTAGCATCGGTTACCTAAATCAAAATACTTTACGCAGTATCACACCGGCCGATTGCCCTTATGTCGCGCCATCGGCAAATAACACCCCAGCACCTAGCTGCTTGACTCATCCAAGCAATATTGATTTCGGCACCAAGATTAAGGGCTTTGGTTTTGTGCCTAACGCAAATGTCGATACTCATTTTGATAACCGCAGCAGCCGCTCTGGTCGCCTTGGTCGCATGATCGCCGCACTGAAAAACATTGGCCCCAATGTCGCCTATGGCATCGATCAAAATACCGCCCTGTACATTAATGGCGATATCGCGACAGTCTATGGTAGCGCAGGTGTGTTTGTGGCAGAAGCGAGTTCCAGCAACTTTGGTACCGGCAGCAAATTTAGTGCCACCGGTGTGCGTCTTTCCTACCTGACCGCAGGCGACAGTTTCAAATTCAGTGATCGCACCATCACGACGACGAAGAGCTTGTTAATTGGTTCGACTGGCGCTGCTTACCAATTTAGTAGCGCACTCAATTCGAGCACTATTTTTGCAGTCGATGCGAATGGACTAGGGAGCACAACCGCGGTGTTTAGACACATGATTGATCAGACCCCGACGTCAAGTACAGGCACTGCACCATCAGATGCTTATAACCCTTTGTCCTTCACATTGACATTCAAGCGCGATGGGCAAACACAAGGGCATAAGAACGCTACTGGCACTTACACAGGGCCATACACGATCAAAAAGGCTTTGTTAGATATTAACTAAGCTAGTCCTGTCGTAAGCGGAGTCCAGCGACTGTCGTTGAGAAATCAACGCCGCTGGATTCCTGATAAATGCATGCAGGCATGACAAATACCAACAATCGTTTACTCCCAAGACTTTCACACCATCGTTGTCGAAGATGCGTAAATCCTGCCCTCTAGCAGGTTCATAAATTCAGATCAAAGGCGAGTACAAATACCATTACAAATACAGCATACGTTGACGCTCTTCTTCCGATGGCTCAATATCATGCGCTTCATAAAACGCAAAAATCGCATCGACGATATTCGCAGGCTCATCGATAATCTGCACCAAATTCAAATCCTTATCCTCGATCAGACCTTTATCGGCTAACTGCATCCGTATCCAATCTAAAAACCCCTGCCAAAAACTAGTACCAACCAAAATCACTGGAATGCGCTTAGTCTTCCCCGTTTGCATCAGTGTTAACACTTCCATCAACTCATCCAAAGTGCCAAAGCCGCCTGGAAATATCACATAAGCATCGGCATATTTCACAAACGATACTTTGCGCGCAAAGAAGTGGCGGAAATTTAAAGAAATATTCTGCCAAGGATTGGTTTTTTGCTCATGTGGTAATTCAATATTGAGTCCAACTGATGCCGATGCACCATCAAAAGCACCGCGATTCGCCGCTTCCATAATCCCAGGACCACCACCTGAAATCACAGCAAATCCCTCATCCGACAAGCGTTTTGCCACATCAACACAATCCTGATAGTAGGGATTATCGTGGGTAATTCTTGCCGAACCAAAGATAGTGACGGCGGGTCCTAATGCTGACAGACGTTCGGTAGATTCAATAAACTCTGCCATAATCGTGAACATATGCCACGACTCGCGTGCTTTCAAGGTAGTCGCCTTATCTTTATCCGCGATCTGGCGCAATTTTAAAATTCTTTTTCTGCTGTCTATCATTCCCCAAATCCTTATGCAAAAAACTCTGTTATTAGTCGACGGCTCCAGCTATTTATACCGCGCTTTCCACGCCCTCCCTGATTTGCGCAATATGCGCGGCGAACCGACAGGCGCAATTCATGGCATGGTCAATATGATGCGTCGCCTGCGCCAAGATTATCCCGCAGCTTACATGGCTTGTGTGTTCGATGCCAAGGGCAAGACCTTCCGCGACGATCTGTATCCAGAATATAAAGCACAGCGCGCGCCGATGCCAGATGATTTACGCTTACAGATAGCACCTATCCATCAAGCCGTTGCGGCGATGGGATGGCCTATTTTAATGGTAGAAGGCGTAGAAGCCGACGACGTCATCGGCACGCTAGCAGTTGAAGCCACTGCACGCGGCATGAACACTATCGTTTCCACCGGTGATAAAGATCTGGCGCAATTGGTCAATGCCAACGTCATGCTGATCAACACCATGAATAATGAGAAGTTAGATGAAGCGGGCGTACTCGCGAAATTCGGCGTACCACCGAATCGCATCATCGACTATCTGACCCTGATTGGTGACACCGTCGATAACGTCCCTGGCGTGAGCAAATGTGGCCCGAAAACAGCGGTTAAATGGCTGACCGAATACGATAGTTTAAATGGTGTGATCGCTAATGCCGACAAGATCAAATGCGTGGTGGGTGACAATCTGCGTGCCGCTTTAGACTGGCTGCCACAAGGCCGAGTCTTGATCACCGTAAAGACCGATTGCGAACTGGCGGGTCATCATATTTCTATCGATGAGTCCCTCAAAGCCAAAGAAGAAAATCGTGAGGAAATGATCGCCTTTTTGCAGCATCAAGGCTTCAAAAGTTTATTGCGCGAGTTTGGTGTCGATCCGGTCGCAGGTTCTGCACCAGCCAAAGCAGCGCCCGCGCAAGGTGGTTTGTTTGGCGATGATGCTTCAAACAATTCTGTCGCTAACAACACGCCAGCAGCAATCCCAGCCGCACCCGCCGTTACGCATTACGAAATGATTCTGACCGAAGCCCAGCTCGATACATGGTTAGACAAAATCAATCAAGCTACCCTGACCTCGGTCGATACCGAAACCACATCATTGGAACCGATGAACGCGCAAATGGTCGGCATTTCGTTATGTTGCGAAGCAGGGATCGCCGCTTACATTCCATTGGCACACAATTATCCCGGCGCGCCAGAACAGCTGAATCGAGAATTGGTGCTCGCCAAAATGAAGTCGTGGTTGGAAGACCCTAGCAAAGCCAAGGTCGGACAAAATCTCAAGTACGACACGCATATTTTCGCCAACCACGGTATTCATCTGCGCGGCATTTTGCACGACACCTTGCTGCAATCGTATGTGTTTGAATCGCACAAGTCGCACGACATGGATAGCTTAGCAATGCGCCATTTAGAACGTAAGACCATCAGCTTTGAAGAAGTCTGCGGCAAAGGTGCTTCACAAATTTGTTTCGATCAAGTCGATCTAGAACGCGCTACCGCTTATGCAGCTGAAGACGCCGACATCACTTTACAATTGCATCAGGCGATGTGGCCGCAAGTGGAACCGTACGATAAACTGCGCTTCATTTACGACAAAGTCGAACTACCGACGTCTGTCGTTTTACAAAAAATAGAACGTAACGGCGTGCTAATTAATCGCGATCTATTGGCGACGCAATCCAACGAAATTGGGACGCGTCTTTTGGAGCTGGAACAAAAAGCATACGAGTTGGCTGAGCAGCCATTCAACCTGAATTCACCTAAACAATTAGGCGAAATTTTCTTTGGCAAGCTCGGCCTGCCAGTCGTTAAGAAAACACCATCCGGTGCACCATCGACCGATGAAGAAGTTTTGCAAAAACTGGCGGAAAATTATCCGCTGCCGAAAGTCCTACTGGAATATCGCGGCCTAGCCAAACTCAAATCGACTTACACCGACAAATTGCCAAAGATGGTCAACAGCGATACGGGTCGCGTGCATACCAACTATGCGCAAGCCGTGGCAGTCACTGGTCGTTTAGCATCGAATGATCCTAATCTGCAAAACATCCCAGTACGCACCGCCGAAGGCCGCCGCATCCGCGAAGCCTTCGTCGCCGCACCGGGCAATAGCATCGTCTCGGCTGACTATTCCCAAATTGAATTACGCATCATGGCGCACATCTCCGGCGACGCGAGTTTACTCAAAGCCTTCGCCGACGGCGAAGACGTGCATCGCGCGACAGCCTCCGAGATTTTTGGCGTCGAATTACCAGAGGTGACCAGCGAGCAAAGACGTTACGCCAAAGTGATTAACTTCGGTCTGATCTACGGCATGAGCGCATTCGGCCTAGCGGGCAACTTAGGCATAGAACGCAGCGCAGCACAAAGTTATATCGACAAATATTTCCAACGCTACCCTGGCGTCGCTCAATACATGGCCGACACTAGATTGCAAGCCAAAGCCCACGGCTACGTAGAAACGGTCTTCGGCCGCCGCCTCTGGCTACCAGAAATCAACAGCCCCAACGGCCCACGCCGCCAAGGCGCAGAACGTGCAGCGATCAATGCGCCTATGCAGGGAACAGCCGCGGACTTAATTAAACTCGCGATGATCGCGGTGCAAAATTGGTTAGAGACAGATCAGTTGAAATCCAAAATGATTATGCAAGTGCATGATGAATTGGTGCTGGAAGTGGTGGCTGAAGAATTGGAATTGGTGAAGCGTAAATTGCCTGAATTGATGGCTGGGGTGGCTGAGTTGCAGGTGCCGCTGTTGGCTGAAGTTGGGGTTGGGTTGAATTGGGAAGAGGCGCATTAATTTGGGTTTCAATTTTCGTGTGGGCAAGCTTTTGTTGCCCAAGAAAATTGATAAGCTTCATCGAAGTTTATTCGATACGATTTAGTCCGTTTCACCTTTATTCATCCTAATTTTTTATTGGAAAAGAAATGGTAAAAACTTTCTCAACTAAGACTTCTAGTTTTATTCTTAAATGTCTAATTGTAAGCTTCGGTGTGATCGCCACAATATCAACTCAAGCTTCTGTTTTCGAGTCTAGTGAAGTACCGGCCAAGAATGTTTTCGCAAACATGTATCCGGCGGATAGTCGTCATTTCTCCGAAAAAGAAAAACTACTAATCGCGAAAGCAGAAAAGTATATAAATTCGAAAACAACACAAAAAAAGGATGCCTTATTTAGAGTCAACAAAGACGGGAAAAATTATTATGTTTTTGCCGAATTTTACAGACTAGACAAAAATGGGCAAAAAATAATGTGGCCAGGAGGTCATTGCACTGTAAAACTGAATGAAAAGTTTAAGGTAATTGATTTCTTCCCTGGTGAATGAACAATTAGCGATCTAACTCGGTAAGACGCAATCTTTTCGTAAGGCGCCAATAGCCGCAGGCGTATTGCGCCGTATGAACCTTGATTATGGCGATCCATCATTTTCTTTGGTACGTTGAATTTGCAGATAAATTGCTTCGCCGTTTTTCACCTTACCGTCGGTCGATGTAATACGGCTTTGCCTAATACACCCTACGGACTGCGAGCCTTGTAGGGTGGGCACGCTTTTTGTGCCCACGCGGATGGCTTGATTTGTCGACGAACATCGCTCCTTAATATCTATTCTTTTCACCTTTTTCAACCGTAACGCGTGGGCACGATGAGTCCGTGCCCACCCTACGAATCGGCTCCCGAATTGCGGTTTTTGATTGCTACACGTTCGTTCTCTTGCGTGATCTTTTCGGTTAATATTTACCTATTGTTTTTAACCAAAAAATTATGTCGCGCTATCGTCGCTCTTTGCTTGCTGGTGGAACTTATTTTTTCACGGTCGTGACGTATCGCCGGCAAGCGATTTTATGCGATGAGATGTTACGTGATGCCTTGCGTTCAGCGATTGAATCTGTTCGCGCGTCACGCCCTTTCACGATTGATGCTTGGGTGCTACTGCCTGATCACTTGCATTGCATTTGGACGCTACCCGAAGGTGACGCTGATTTTTCTACTCGTTGGATGATGATTAAACGCAAGGTCTCGATCGCGTGTGCCGAGCAATATGAACGACCCGAATGGCTGACTGCTTCTAAGCAAAAACATCGCGAATCGACTATTTGGCAAAGACGATTTTGGGAGCATCAAATACGTGATGATGAAGACTATACAAAACACCTCGATTATTTGCATTACAATCCCGTTAAACATGGCTTGGTCGATCAGACAAAAGATTGGCAATATTCAAGTTTTCATCGCTACGAAAAAAGCGGTTTATATGATGGAAATTGGGGTAGTTTGATCGACCTTTCGTAGGGTGGGCACGCTTTTTGTGCCCACGCGGATTGCATAATTTGCCGACGAACATTGCTCCTTGCATTTAATTCATTTCACCTTTTTCAACCGTAACGCGTGGGCATGGTGAGTCCGTACCCACCCTACAAAATTGATACAACTAGCACGTATTTTCAAAAAATGATCTCACAAAAAATCTTAAACCAAATCAAGCTACGCCCTCTGCTACTCGCCTCCAGCATCGCACTCATCAGCTTCACACAATCCGCAAACGCAAGCAAAGCCTCCATCAAAATACCAAGCGCTCCGACGCCTGCATCAAGTCAAGCCGCCTGCAAATCACTAGACGATTGGAATGAACCCACACATGCACGCCGCATCTATGGCAACACTTGGTACGTCGGCACTTGTGGTATCAGCGTCGTCTTGATCGCGACACCACAAGGTCATGTCTTGATCGATAGCGCACCAGAAAAATCCTCTGCAGCCGTGCGCAAAAACATTCTTTCCTTGGGTGTCAAACTAAGTGACATCAAAACGATTTTACTGACACACGAGCATCATGATCACATGGGTGGTGTGGCGAGCATGCAAAAAGCGACAGGCGCGAAAGTATTAAGTCGTGCAAATGTCGTCGACGTGCTCAAGTCAGGCAAAAACGACAGACGTGATCCGCAATTTAAGGAATTAGGCGGCTTTGCCGCTATCGCCAATGTCCACGCATTCGACGACAGCAGCAACATCAAAATCGGTAGTGCACAGATTCGACATATTCCCATGGCAGGTCATGCGCCAGGCGGTTCTGGTTGGACTTGGCAAGAGTGCGAAAAAAATGTCTGCAAAAATCTCGTGTTTGCAGACAGTTTAGGGTCGATCTCGGACGACACCTATCTTTACTCTGCACCTGATTCATTAGCAAATGCACTCAAGGAAAGTAGCGAACGTTTGGCAAAAACGTCCTGCGACCTCCTGATCACGGGTCACGGCACAGCCAGCGATCTCTTATCGCGTTTAGATGGTGAGAAGCCTCTGATCAATGAAAGCGCTTGTACAAACTACGCGCAAGCTGGTGCGCTTCGTTTGGAAGACCGATTAAAGAAAGAAGCGGGAAAATAAATCTTGATAGGGGATTTTTTGAATTTGTACCGTGAACTACTAACCAATGCTCGATGGTGTGATCGGTCTTTTCTGTGTTCATAACAAATGGCATGTTTGGCAGCAGAGCTATCGATGATCAACTTCTGAATTGACCATCGGGCAGCCAAACTAGGTAACTTCTCACTTTCGATCACGAATCAAAGCGCCAGCCGGAATTTGATACAAGTCGTAAGCTTGAATCATTGTGGCCTCATCGCTATTCATTTTGAATATGATGCATGCCAAACTCAAGATTGATTTCACTATCTTGAGATTGAATCCGTTGGATTGATAATCAGTGCAGATCGAGTTTGTGTTGGCTAATACTGCCAAATGTAGACGCGCATGCAATTAAGGATGAGAACGTGTGGTTGATCAAACCCTCAGCTTTTGACTTGACGATAATCAACTTATAGAACGCCAATCACCGCACGATTGGGAAATTGAACGCAGAACCGGCTTCCGACATTGACCGTCGATTCAATCAAGAGCTGAGCGTCGTGACGAATCAAAACATGTTTGACGATGGCCAAGCCTAAGCCAGTGCCTTGCGTTTCGCGCGAACGGCTTTTGTCAACGCGATAGAAACGTTCAGTTAGACGAGAGATATGCTCGGGACTGATACCGATGCCTTTATCCTGCACAATAAAGCACGGCCCCTGTGAGCTATTTTTCCAGATAATTTTAATTGCGCCGTGCTCGGGTGTGTAACGTACTGCGTTCGTCACCAAGTTACTGAACGCACTGCGAATTTCATCGGCACTTCCTTGGATATCAGGTCCGTCAAATTCTAGAGTTATTTGATGTTTGCCACTCGACAGTGCCTGCGCTTCTTGCAAGATATGGCGCAACATCAGATGTACATCAATTCGCTCTGAGCGCACTTGAAATTCAGTCGACTCCAATCGGCTCAAGGTCAACATATCTTCAACCAAGCGCTGCATGCGTTCACCCTGCTCCACCATCAATTTGATATGTGACGCGCGGATTGACACTTCTAAGTCGGGTTGCATCGAAGCGATCTCTAAGAAACCGTTGATTACAGTTAAAGGCGTGCGCAATTCGTGTGAGGCATTGGCAATAAAGTCGCGGCGCATCATGTCGATACGTTCGGACTCTGTGATATCGTGGGTAACCAAAATTTGCCTGCGATTTTCAAATGGAATCACATGCACGATCAATTTACGCTCGCGCAAAGACAAGATCAGCGGCGTATCGTAACGACCTAAAATAATGTAATCAATGAACTCTGGCGTACGAACTAAATTCGTCACACGCATGCCTTTATCACGACCAAGGTCTAGACCTAAATGACGTTCGGCAATGGGATTACACCACTCCAAAAACATGACGTCATCCATGATGACCAAACCGTCTGGAAGTAAAGTCATCGCTTGTCGGAAGCGCGCCAACCACTCCGCTAACTCGGATTGGTTTTTTTCATCACCACGGCGCAGTCTATACAAACGCGAGAAAATTTCTGTCCACGCTCCCCACCCGTCAGGCAGCCGAGCGCTGTTTGGATTATCCAACCAATCAGACAAATTCAATAGATACTGCAACTGCACCACGATCAGTGTGATCATGCCGAGCAAAGCCAAAATTAAGCCAATGACTGTACCGAAAAAATAGGCGCCAGCACCGGCAGCAGCAAGAATAATCGAGATGCGAACAGCGGCTGAAATCCAAAAAACTAAATGTGGGCGCATGGTAGGTGTTTCAAAAAGTGAGCTAGATTCGAGAAACCAAGTTCATGATATGACAAGCTGTGGCAAATCCATAGCCAAAGAAGAACTTACTTTTCCGAAAGCATGTAGCCAACGCTACGGATAGTCTTAATCAAGCCTTCTGCATTTTTTAATACTTTACGCAAACGCAGTACATGAACATCCACCGTGCGCTCTTCGATCACGACGTGATCACCCCAGACTTTGTCTAATAACTGACTACGAGAAAAAACCCGTTCAGGATGCGCCATAAAAAACTTCAAAAGCTTATATTCAGCGTGTCCAATCTCAATTTTTTTATCATCAATCTTCACAGTACAACTGACTGGGTCAAGGTGTACATTAGCTATCTCTAGACTCGTCTGAGCGTGCTCTGGACTCTTGCGACGTAACATTGCCTTGATACGCGCGGTCAATTCTCGTGGTGAAAATGGTTTTGTGACATAGTCATCCGCGCCATGATCGAGGCCAGAAATTTTATCTTCCTCCATGCTTTTGGCAGTTAGCTTGATGACCGGCATTTCATTAAAATTGCGATCAGATCGTATGCGTGATAGCAGCCTTAAGCCACTCTGATCCGGCAACATCCAATCGAGCAAAATTAACTGTGGTGTTCGGTGTTGCAGAAATTCCCAAGCTTCGGCGGTAGAGCCAACTGGCACCGTATTCCATCCCGCAGCACGCAAAGTAAAACTAATCAATTCACTAATCGCAGGCTCATCTTCTACAATCAAGATCGTGGTTTTATCAACTGACATATCGATGTTATTTTTAATTATTTAATTACTTATTTTTACAATAAAAAACGCGCTGTAATTCAAATGAATCACAGCGCTCAGGCAACCATTATAGTTGCTGATTATTTTTTTCCTGCTTACTCGCGACGTAATCAGAATGGCGAATGTCACGTCCTTCGACGATATAGATCGTGTGCTCAGCGATATTTTTTGCGTGATCACCGATACGTTCGATCGCTTTCGCTACCCACAAGGCATCTAAGGCAAATGAAATCGTGCCTGGATCTTCCATCATGAACGTAATCAAATTACGCATAATAGAGCGAAAATCATTATCAATAATTTCGTCATAGGCGATTAACTGCACAGCCTTTGCGTCATCATGACGTGCGAATGCATCCAAAGATTGATGCAACATTTGCCCTACACTGTTTGCCAAAACCCGCACTGTTTCATAGCCGCTGAACATCGTATTGGTGCGATTTTTGCTCATCATTTCTTGCGCGATACGTGCAATTTTTGTCGATTCGTCGCCAATACGTTCCAGATCAGTAATCACTTTACCGGTTGCCATTACGGTGCGTAAATCATTCGCGGCTGGTTGACGTTTAACGATTAAGTGACTGCACATGTCATCCAACAAGACTTCTAAACGATTGACTTCTTCGTCAGATTTGACGACCGCTGCTGCGTGTTCGCTATTGCCGGTGCGATAGCAAGACATCGCATCTTGAAAATGATTTTCTACCAAACCGCCCATCAACAACACTTGGGAGCGAATCGATTCTAAATCGTGATTGTACTGACTCGATGAGTGTTCGCCTGTCATAGTAACTCCTGAATTCTGATTGATCGTCTAATTGTTTACAAAGTCTCGGACAATGTTAACCGAAACGACCCGTAATATAGTCTTGGGTTTCTTTGCGCACAGGGTTCATAAAGATGTTGTCGGTTTCACCGAACTCGACCAATTCACCTAAATACATATAGGCTGTGTAGTCAGAGCAGCGCGCGGCTTGCTGCATGTTGTGTGTCACGATAGCGATCGTGTAGTCTTCTTTCAACTCATTAATCAGCTCTTCGATTTTCACCGTAGAAATCGGATCCAAAGCGGAAGTTGGCTCATCAAGCAACAAGACTTCAGGCTTCACAGCAACGCCACGTGCAATACACAAACGCTGCTGCTGACCACCTGACAAACTAAGACCACTGGTACTTAACTTATCTTTGACTTCGTTCCATAACGCGGCTTTTTTCAAGGACCATTCAACACGTTCATCCATCTCACCTTTAGAAAGATTTTCGTATAAACGAACACCAAAGGCGATATTGTCATAGACCGACATTGGGAACGGCGTTGGTTTTTGAAACACCATACCGACCTTAGCACGCAACAAATTAATGTCATGCCCCGGCAATAAAATATTTTGACCGTTGTAGATAATTTCACCGACCGCTTTTTGACCAGGATACAGGTCATACATACGATTAAAAGTACGTAACAAAGTCGATTTACCGCAGCCAGATGGACCGATAAAAGCAGTGACCTTTTTGTCGTACACTTTTAAATTCACATCTTGCAAACTGCGATTACTTCCGTAGTAAAAATTTAAGCCCTTAGTTTCGATACAGGCTTTCGGCTCAGGAGCCGCTGGTTTTGTAATTGGGTTCATGATCTTAGACTCTAAATTATTTATGCACTTTTTGTGCGAATACAGTACGTGACAGAATGTTTAATGCCAATACGCTAAAGGTCACCAACAAAGCACCTGTCCAAGCTAAACCGCGCCAATTTTCGTAAGGACTCATCGCAAATTGGTAAATCACAACTGGCAAGTTTGCCATCGGCTTATTCATGTCGGTATTGATAAACTGGTTGTTCAATGCGGTGAATAGCAAAGGCGCAGTTTCGCCCGAAATACGCGCCACTGCCAGCAACACGCCAGTCAAAATACCCGCTTTAACGGCTTTCACGCGAATGAACAATGCGACTTTCCAACGCGGAGCACCGAGGGCAAACGCCGCCTCACGCAGACTAGTCGGCACCAATCCCAACATATTGTCGGTGGTTCTGACCACGACCGGTATCGCAATGAGCGAAATGGCAAATGAACCGGCCCAACCTGAGAAGTGATTAATCTGTGCAACATAGATCGCATACACAAACAAACCAATCACGACCGAAGGTGCGGATAACATAATATCGGTCACGAAACGCGTCACATCACTGAACCAATTTTTCTCACCGTATTCAGCGAGATAAATCCCTGCCAAAATCCCAATTGGTGTACTGATCAAGGTCGCAACACCGACCATCATAAGACTACCGAGTAGCGCATTGGCAAGCCCCCCCCCCTCTTCACCAGGCGGCGGTGTGGCTTGCGTGAACACAGCCCAATCTAATGAACCAACACCTTTATAAACTAAGGTGGCTAAAATCCACATCAAGAAGAACACGCCCAGTGCCATCGCGGCGGTCGAGAAGAAAATCCCAATCTTGTGCTTTAACAAGCGCGACTTGTAGACGGGATTGAGTGCTGCATTAGGTGCTGCGTTGTTTGCGGCTAAAGTCATTTCACACCTTCTTTTCTTGTCATGCTCAACAACAGTAATTTTGCTGAAGCCAAGACCACAAAAGTAATGACAAACAAAATCAAACCTAATAAAAATAATGAGGCAATATGCAGTTCGGATTCTGCTTCCGCAAATTCATTTGCCAAACTGGAAGCAATACTGTTACCACCAGCAAATAGCGACCAATGTAATTTATGCGCATTTCCGATCACAAAGGTAATTGCCATGGTCTCACCAAGCGCACGCCCTAGACCCAACATGACACCACCAATCACACCAGCTCTTGTGTAAGGCAAGACGATTTTGCGAACAACTTCC
>JAYVHZ010000038.1:0-6475 GCA_043770645.1 Undibacterium sp.
CAAACTAGAAGATGTCCCTATAGATTCAAACACAGGACAGCAGCCCACCGTCCGTTTAGGCATGTCTCTATTACGCGGCATGTCACAAGCGGCAGCACAGCGAATTAGCCATGCGCGCCAAGAGGCCAGCTTTAGCGACATCAGCGATCTGGCACGCCGCGCGCAACTCAATCGCGGCGACCTCGAAGCCCTCGCCGATGGCAATGCACTAGCGGCCTTGGTCGGTAATCGTCATCAAGCATTATGGCAAGCAGTCGCGGCGATTCCCGATAAAGATTTACTGCATCCGACCACGCTCGCAGAGTCACCCGCACAACTGAGCACCCCTAGCGAAGCACGCGACATACTGCGCGACTATCACAGCACAGGCTTGACCTTACAACGGCATCCGACTGCCCTACTCAGACCACGACTCTTGAAACAACGTTTTTTACCGTCTGATGTCCTACATACTTTTCAAAACAAACAGTTCGCACGTGGCTGCGGTTTAGTCACGGTCAGGCAAAGACCCGGCACCGCTAAAGGCGTGTTGTTCATCACGATCGAAGACGAAACGGGTCCAGTCAATGTCATTGTTTGGCCTGGCTTAGTTGAGCAATTTAGGCGAGAGGTATTTCATGCGCGTCTGCTAGGCGTGTACGGCATCTGGCAAACAGATGGCAAAGTACAGCATCTGGTCGCCAAACGCTTAGTCGATATGAGTCATTTGCTCGGTGAATTTGAAACGCTTAGTCGGGATTTTTGCTAAGTAATTTTTCTCGACTATGTAATGTCTTTGAAAATGAGACTAGCTATCTCTGAACTACCCTCACCCTACCCCTCTCCCGCCTGCGGGAGAGGGAATATTTAGGTTCCAATTTCCCTTGTATTCTCAAGAAAATGCGGCATGACTCTAGTAAGCTTTAGTTGCAGAGTAGCCAAACAAATTTGAGTGCAACGACAACTCGTGCGATGATGCCCGATTATTCAAAAACCTAAGAGCAATCTATGCAACGCCCCGCCACTCCCGACGATTTCGATTTCATCTACGGTCTTTACATGCATCCTGAGGTCAACCCTTATCTGCTGTATGACCCTATGGACAAAGCTAGTTTTGCCCCGATCTACGCGCAACTGCTAGCAGACGCCGTGCTGTATGTCTATTACGCCGACACGGTAGCAACAGGCATGTTTAAACTGATTCCCTTAAAACATAGAACCGCACATATCGCCTATTTGGGTGGCGTAGCAATCGCCCCTGAATTTGCTGGCAAGGGTCATGCGAAAACCATGTTCGACGACATCATCGCACTAGGAAAATCTTTGCAGTTAGCGAGAATTGAATTGAGTGCCAGCGTCGATAACAAGCGTGCGATTAGCTTATATGAGAAGTGCGGATTTCAAGCGGAAGGTGTGCTGCGAAAATATACGTATTTGAAAAATGAAGATCGCTACATCGATGAACTCTTGATGTCTTACCTGTACTGATTTGTACTGCCATCAAAAAACTAGTCATCAAAAAAATGCCAGCATCGAATTCAATTAAGATGCTGGCATTTTTACTGATTAAAACTTAGGCTGCACCAAAGTCGGCGTACCACCGATATAACGCTGCAACCAATTTTGCACTTCCCAATACCAATAGACGGAATTTTGCGGTGACAAAATCCAATGATTTTCATTCGGGAAAATGACCAATCTAGATGGCACTTTCATACCTTGCAAAACACCGTATAGCGCTGTGCTATTCACATACGGCACACGATAATCTAACTCGCCATGTGTCAATAGCATCGGTGTCTTAAAGTTCTTCGCATACGACATCGGATTATTCTTTTGCATCACGTCAGCATTACTCCAAGGATTGCCGCCCAAGGTTTTTTCGAATGAATAATTGGTCGAATCAGAACCATATTGCGTCACCAGATCATTCACACCAGCATGATCGATAATCGTGACGAAGCGATCGGTATGCCCAGCTAGCCACGCTGCCAAATAGCCACCATAACTAGCACCTGCAGCGGCAATACGTTTGCTATCGATATTGCCCAATTTTTGTATCAGATACTCAGTCGAGCGCAAGACATCTTGCGTAGGCTTAACACCCCATTCTGAATTGATACTACGGGCAAACTGTTCACCAAAACCGGTTGAACCATGACGATTGACCCAGCTAACAATATAGCCAGGCGCCGCCATTGCATGCGCATTCCAACGGAAATTAAACGCATTGCCCACCATGGTGTGTGGCCCGCCATGCATCAGTTGCAGCAGAGGATAAGTTTTGGTTTTATCGTAGTCTGGTGGCAAAATCACCCAGCCTTGCACGAGGTTGTCGTTCGCGCCTTTAAATTCATACGACTCGACTTTACCCAACTTCAATTTCCCCATTAACTCATCGTTGAAATTGGTCAATTGACGAACTGCTTTGGATGCCACATCCATGCTGTAAATTTCGTTCGGGCGATCAAAACTACTGCGCAAAAATACCAGCTGATTGCCAAGCACCTTCAGTTTAGAAATCCCTGCACCACGAATCACACGTTCAAATTGATTGCCATCATGTTTGCTACTGAAAATACTAGTCTCGCCTCTATCTTCGGCGACCATCCACAATTTGCTCAAGTCTTTGCTAGTTTGAAATTCAGCAATGGAATAATCGCGCGCTTCTGTGACTGGACTATGTTTCGCCGTCGTCACATCATAACGCCATAACTTTGCCGAGCTACCATCATACAAAGGGGTATTGGTACGTGTGTAGTAAATACTTTTACCGTCAGCAGAAAAACTAGGGGAAGAATCCGGACCACGATTTTCGCTAGTGATATTTTTGGCGCTTGCTGCCTCATCCAATTTCAGCAACATCAGATCCGTATTATCTGTTTCGTGATGCGGTGCAGGAATGGAATTACTGCTGTAGACCAGCGTACCGCCATCTGGTGAAATCGTGAAATCAAAAGTGCTGGAAGAACTAAATAAGTCTTTCGATTGCGGCGTCAAATCTTTGATGGATTTACTGCCTAAATCCAATTGCAAGAAATGCGCAGACAGTTCGTCGGTGAGCCAATGATCAAAGTAGCGATACACACGATCCTCGGTGACTTTTGCCGTCATCTTACTATCGCGACGACGCTTCATTTCTTTTTTCATCGCTTGCATGTCGTCGGCGCTCCACTTCCCTTTTAGTGCTGGAATCGCTTTCGTGCCGACAATTAAACTATTTCCATTTGGATGCCACTTAGGATTCATCACACCAAACGGCAGTTCTAAGACTTTTTCAGCTTCACCGCCATCCAAACGCAAGATGTAAAGCGCAGGCGCTTCGTCATCGCTGCGACGCGAGGTGAAGGCGATACGACTACCATCCGGGCTCCACACTGCTGCGCTATCGCTAGCTTCTGCGGTGGTCAAGCGACGTTGATTGCGGCCTTGGCTATCCATTAACCAGATATTGTTCTGTGCACGGTTTTTCTCTAGCGACCAAGTTTGCACCGTAAAGGCAATCCACTTTTGATCAGGAGATACGACAGGATTATCAACCCGCTTCACCGCCCACAAATCCTGTGGTGTGATTGCACGACCCGAGGTGTCAGCATGGGCGACACCGAAAGCACCAACACTGCTAGTGAGAAAAACCACCAGCGCTGCTTTTTGCAAAGCTTGCTTAGCGTAGGCATATTTTATTTTCATTATTTCATCCTTACTTTTTCAACAGTTAAAAGACCTACCAGATTGGCTTGAAACACCGAACGTCAGCGAGAATACACCAAGGAAAAGCAGTTCGCTCATCAATATCGTTTAAAATCTCGCCTATCGGTAAATGCTTACCCTTCCCTACACTGCGACTATGCCCTTCTCTCAACTCGGTCTTTCCAATACCTTACTCAATGCCATTCAAACGCGAGGCTATACGCAGCCGACCGCGATTCAACAAGATGTCATACCCGTCATGTTGGCTGGTCGCGATGTGTTAGCGACCGCGCAAACAGGTTCAGGAAAAACCGCCGCCTATTGTCTGCCTTTGCTAGAACGCTACCTCAAGCAAGGCCATAGTCAAACCCGGGTTGTGCAAACATTGATCTTGGTACCGACCCGAGAATTAGCCGTACAAGTTGGCGACACCTTACGCAGCCTGAGCCTGGGTGCAGCGCATCCACCCAAATTAGCCGTCTTATTTGGCGGCATTTCGATTAATCCGCAAATGCTGCATTTACGCGGCGGTGCCGACATCGTAGTGGCAACGCCAGGACGCTTACTCGACTTGCATAGCAAAAATGCGATCAAGTTGGATCAAGTGTCTTGTCTGGTATTGGATGAAGCCGATCGTATGTTGGCCTTGGGTTTTGCCGACGAGCTAAAACAAATCTTAGCGCTATTAGCCACGCAAAGACAAAACTGTTTCTTCTCAGCGACCTTCGCACCGAATGTCGCCGAGTTAGCACAAGCATTATTAAATGATCCCGCTCGCATCAACATCCCCGATACCGATGAGAGCAAGCCCGACATCACGCAAAGAGCGATCATGGTCGAGGCCACACAAAGAACCCAATTGCTCAAACACTTATTCCAAACTGAAAAATGGTCACGCGTTTTGGTCTTTGTCGCCACCAAATATGCGGCGGATTTATTATCGACAAAATTGCGTCGCGCTCACATCAGCGCCGAAGCTTTTCACGGTGAACAAACCCAAGGCAAACGCAGCCAAGTCATCAGCGACTTCAAAGCATCCCGCGTCAAAATCCTAGTCGCCACCGACGTCGCCGCACGCGGTATCGACATCTACCAATTACCGGTCGTCGTCAATTTTGATTTACCCCGCTCCAGCGATGATTACACCCACCGCATAGGCCGCACAGGCCGCGCTGGCGAAGCAGGTTTAGCAATCAGCTTTGTTTGCGCTGATCCCGCCAACGAAGCCCATTTCCGCTTGATCGAAAAACGCCACGACATTAAAGTCGAGCGCGAACAAATCGAAGGTTTTATTCCTAGTGAAGACAAACTGGCGTTAGCACAAACTGCAAGACCAGCTGATCCGAATGGTGGAGTTAAGGGCAAGCGCCCGAATAAGAAAGACAAACTGCGGGCGCAGATATTGAAGTGAATTTGTTTCTTTTTCTGGAAGCAATCGTGCCCGAAACTCTCACACTGACTACTGGTTTTATAGTCAATATCGTCGGGCATTTGTTACCCATAATCTTGTAAAGAGCCGCTGGTAGGTTGGCGCTGAGCAAAGCGAAGCCCAACATTGAATATCGCTTGTTTTACGAGTTCGTTCATCCTCCGCGTGGGCATAAGAACGGTGTCCACTTTGACTTTGTGCCCCCTACAAATTACAAGCTACCTTATAGGTAAGGAAAGTCTTTCTTTTTCGGTCAACGTTTCAATAGTAAAGGAAATTGCACATTTCCCTGCCTTTGAAAAGTAAAGATAGTTACCTAAAAAATCTTGATCACATGAATGTGGCTCATCAATGATTCGCTGGTCATCAAAATATATGGTTATGCACAACAGATCATCATCAAGAATAATATTTTTGAGCTCTTTTAAATATCGAACCTGTTTTCCAATTAGTGCACCGTAGTACGGATACCATCTTACGCCAATGATTTCCCCATTGACAGACCTTAGCCAATCGTAAAATCCATTATCCTCATCCTGAGAACACTTTTGATACCTATTTCCTGCCCTATCCCTAAATTCATCAGGACAGGTCGAATGGTATGCAAACTCTAATTCTTCACAAAGAATCAATATTAGATGGTCCATCTTCAATTCGAATCCTTAATCAAGGCTTCTGTTATGGTTATTTTTCTACTCGTTTTTGTTGTACACCATTTTTATTTAAGTTATCCAATCACAAGAGACCCAAGCTAAGCCAAACACTGACCAACAATTGTCCACTTCGCCTCCAATATTCATTTGGTTTTAAGAATAAATCAGATTGCTTCCTGTTCTGATAACTCTTAAAATCTCAATAACTAATTTACAACCAGTTGTAGACGGCCGTGCAACAAGGCACTGGTAGCGAACACTGCTACGCGGTTCCCCCTTCGGGGTGCTGCCCAACTAAAACGTTTGCACATATACGGATAGATAATGAAGATATTGCCACTCCTAACGCTATTGTTATTTCCTTCCTTGGTTTTTGCTGATGAGTCTTGTTCTTTAGCTGACGTGAAATTAAGCAAAGATTCTGTTCAGGCAGAAAAGCTGTTTTATGTGGGCACGTGCCACTACAGAAAAAAGGAATACGAAAGGTCTGTTGCTTTGTGGAAAAAACTTTCCTTGCTTGAAGATATGGAACCAAAATATGTTGAATTGCAAATTAGCGCACTTAATAATTTGGGTTATATGCTCTTCTTTGGTTTTGGTATTGAAGAGAACAAGTCCGAGGCCATAAAATATTGGAATCAGGCAATTGCATTGGGTCATACTGTGCGACGTGGACGCCGAGCGCGCGGCTCGTATCAGTACCGGTCGGTCGCGGCACGCCCAA
>JAYVHZ010000039.1:0-16227 GCA_043770645.1 Undibacterium sp.
CTAGACCAATGTAGAGGAACTTGGTCAGCAGGCGTTTATGCATGGCGGGATTGTCCCCGACCAATTCAATTAAGGTCATAGGGTTAAATACCTGATTGATAGCTTCTGCCTCATAGCGCTCGGGTAGCGGCGACTGGTCGACGGTATCGGTAGCTATGGCATCGTTGTTCACTTGATGTGTGATGCTTACCGTATCACGTTGTATGAGCGGCAACCATTTCTGCATCATGGGTTTGAGCTCATTTAGGCGCAAAGGTTTAGATAGATAATCGTCCATACCTCGTTGGCGACAGTGCTCGGCTTCGCCTTGCATGGCATTCGCCGTGATCGCAATGATGGGATGATGGATTTGATTCAACTCGCTTTGGCGTATGGCGGCAGTCAATTCGAAGCCATCCATGTTGGGCATATGGCAGTCAGTGAGCAAAATCGCGTAACGACCGCTTTTCCATTTTTCTAAAGCAATCGCCCCATCTTCCGCTGTCTCTGCAGTGTAGCCCAATAAACGCAATTGTTCGACGATGACTTCGCGGTTGGTTTCATTGTCCTCCGCCAGTAATACCAAGCGCTTAGCGGCGATCGCTTCTTCTACACTCAGAACGCTAGTCATCGGTAGCGGCGTGACATCAGCGGTTTTGGTTCGTCTGACATGCATCGTCCGCCCACAGACAAGTGCAATGGTCTCAATTAAGTCACGATAAAACAAAGGTTCGGCTTCGATCGCATTGTTGGATAAAGGACGCTCTTGCAGGCTTCGCTTGCATATATGTACGATTTTTATGTCCTTGAGCGCCAATGCCTGCTGTGTTTTGTTCGCTATGTTGGGATCGAATTGGTCAATGAAAACAATACTATTTTGAAGATCATGTCGAGCTTGTTGGCAAGCTTGGTCAAGATCATCAAAGACCAGTGGGATAGCCTTTGCATGCTGCAAATAAGAGTGCAATTGGCTAATGGCGTCGGCACGAGTGGTCGCGATACACACTTGAATCTTACTGATGTCTGGCAAGTCAGTTAAGTCGTCCACGCCTTGTCCAGTCACATTCATTGCCGCGCGTAGTGGCAACTCTATTTGAAATTCAGTGCCTGATCCAGGCTGACTGTGAACTTGAATTGTTCCATGCATTAACCCCACTAGCCTATGGGTGATCGACAAGCCTAAACCGGTACCACCAAATTTTCTGGCAGTGCTGGCATCCGCTTGAGTGAACGGCGTGAATAACTGTTCAACGATATCTGCTTCCATTCCTATGCCATGGTCGATGATTTTGATCAGTAAGTTGGGCTCATCGTTGGTGTTGGTGATCGGATGCAAATGAATATCGACCGAGCCACCATTCTCTGGTGTGAACTTGATGGCGTTGCCTAATAAATTAAAGAGAATCTGGCGCAGTCGATTCGGATCCGACCAGATCCAGTTTGGCAGCACCGGATCAATAAAGACAGATATCCCCAAGTTTTTCTTCAATCCCACACTGATCATTAATTTACTAACTTCTTCCACCACATTCCATAGATGCGTTGGGATGGTTTCTATTTCTAACTTTCCGGCTTCAATTTTGGAAAAGTCGAGAATGTCATTTAAGATCGCCAACAGGGCTACAGACGAGTTTTGTACGGTGTCCAACATCTTTCTTTGAGATGCTTGTAAGTCGGTCTGTTGCAGGATATCAATCATGCCAATCACGCCATTCATCGGGGTGCGGATTTCATGGCTCATATTGGCCAAGAATTCTGATTTAGCTCGGTTGGCAGCTAAAGCCGCATCTTCGGCAATTTTGCGGGCGGTGATATCGCTGTTGGTGCCAGTTAAACGAATTGCATTGCCATGTTCATCAAAGGAGGCGCGTGCTTGCACAAAGATCCAGCGCCAGTCGCCATCCTTATGACGCAAACGACCGCTCAGACGGACTTCTTTGCTTGGATCTGCAAAGTGTTCCTGCGTGAGACGGCGAAATTCCCTTGCGTCATCCGGATGGGAAATCGCCTCCCATTTCTCTCGTATTGGGGGCAGTTCGTCGACCTCGTAGCCGAGCATTATCGCCATCCGGGGTGAATGATATAACTCGCCTGTAATCAGATTTTGATCCCACACACCTTCTTCGGCGGCTTCAATTGCTAATTTAAATCGCTCCTCACTTTTACGCAGTGCTTCCTGGTTTGCTTTGCGTTCAGTAATATCCGTGCTGATGCTGATGTATTCGCGCTCACCGGTTTCCGCATCGTTATAAGTGACGATCGTCGAGTAGATCCAGAAAAGATGACCACCTTTGTGTCGATTGCAGATTTCACCATGCCACACTTTTCCGGTCATGATGGTTTGAAATAGCTCTTGGAAAAAACCGTGAGGGTGAAATCCGGAGTTGAGAATTTGATGGTTCTTGCCTAAAAATTCTGTATGGCTGTAACCGCTGATTTCTATGAATTTCTGATTGCCATAACGGATATTGCCGGCCAAGTCTGAGATCGTCACAATCGCGTGTTGATCGAGAATGTATTTTTGTTGCTTTAATGCGTTTAAAGCCCGTTCGTTATACGCCAAACTCGTTTGTAAATCGCGCGTTTTGTTTTCTACCAACACCTCCAGTTGATCACGATAAGTGGCCAATTCTAATTCACGTTTTTTGATGTCAGTAACATCTTGGATCGAACCTTGTAATCTGATTGGAGTACCATCATCGTCATAGTCAAAATGGCCGCGCGCCGTAACCCAAGCGCGTTGTCCGTCATTTGGCCGAATAATCTCGTAATCTAGAAAGAAGTTGCCATCGCCAACGATCACATCGTAATAGTGCTTGAGGGCTTTTTCACGGTGCTCTGGTGCAATCAATAGCCCCCAGTTGTCTATCGTTTTGATGAAGTGTTGATCGATCCCAAAAATATCATCCATCATGGCAGAGCCACGCCAGGTACCGCTGCTAATATCCATCACGTAGGAACCAATTCTGGCGATTTTTTGGGCGTCCTCTAACAAGTAGGTATTCTCACGTAGATGCTGTTCATCCACTTTGCGTTGCGTGATGTCGGTACGGATGGAAATATACTTGACGATGTCGCCTTGTTCGTCGAAGAAGGGCGCAATCACGGTATCAACCCAGTAAATTTGTCCATTTTTGTTGCGATTACAGACTTCACGACGCCAGGATTTACCAGTCATGACGGATTGCCACATGTCATGCCAAAACTGCGAACTATGTATGCCTGAATTGACAATATTGTGGTTGTGACCTAACAGCTCTTCTCTGTCGTAACCGCTGATTTGACAAAACATATCGTTGACTTCGAGGATAGAACCGTGACGGTCTGCAAATGAGGTGATGGCATATTGATTGAGTGTGCTCAGTAAAGCATCGCTATCACGTAAGGCGATCTCCAATTGAGATCTGGTGCGCTGCTGTGATGTGATGTTGCTGCAGATAAAAAGGTAGCCAATTTGCATGCCACGACGATTATTTAAGACCTGAACTTCAGTCTCATAATAAATCTCTTCCTTATCTTTTGTTTGGTTGAGGGTAATTGTCCTTAGCTCTGAATGTGGACCTAAGACCTTAATTAACGAGGTAAAGGTATCTGAGTTATCCGCAAGATCGCCAATAAACCGATCGACGTTTTGACCTATTGCTTGTTCATTGCTATAGCCTGTGGTTGAATAGAAACCATGATTGGCCCAGGTGATGTTTAAGTGTAAATCAGTAAATATAATCACATCCGAGCTATGTCTGACCACTTGGGCAAGTTGATCAATATCGTCAGTCATGCGTTCAGCAATCAATTCGGCTCGCTGGCGCAAGTGTTGTTGTCGCCAGATCGTGATCGCGATCAAGATGCTCAGTAAGGATCCCGCGAGCAAACTTAATATCGGTGAGCTTGTATCGATTTTGTCGGTAACCGCAGACAGGCTATTGACATGCAATAGCAGATCGCGACCATGGATATGCAATACACGGGTGTCACGGAATACACGTTCCTTGGTATCGTATTTCGCACTTTGTGAATGCTGATCCGAGTCATATAAAATGTAGTCGGCGGAGCTCTCGGTCGCACTATCATACAAATCAAAATCGACCCGATGCGTGATGACATCAGGTATTTCGTTGATCAACTCCTTCACAAGGATAGGCGCATAGCTAAGACCTAACAAGGCTTGGCGACGTTCTTCAATGGTATTGATTGATTTCTCTGGGTTATAGATAGGGAGAAAAATAAGAACGCCTGGCGTTTTTTTATTATCCTGTACCAGTTGAACACCCGCGGTCATTCGAATGGCACCTGTATCGATCGCTTGTTGAGCCGCAGTTCGACGATGAGTTTCTGAGCCGACGTCCAAGCCCATGGCGCCGCCATTGGTGGCGGCCGGTTCAATAAATTTGATGATTAAGTGGTCGGCTTGTGAGGTGTCTTTAAGTTGGCGAAGAGAAAAATTTGGCGCCTGATCACGTCGCTGTTCCTCCAAAAATTGAGGTAGCGCATTTTTTTCAACTCGTTGAATAAAGCCAAATCCGCGTACGCCAGGAAATTCTAATGGGATATTGCGCGCAGAAATCGCTTTTCGAAATTCTTCCCGATACACCTTGGCACTTGAGACGAATAGGGTTTTGCTCCCTGTCAAACCATAGACCGGCAAAGTGAAACGGTTTTGAATCTCAAGCGCAATGCGGTCGGCACTACGATCAAAATCTTCTTTGGCTTGGGCGTAGATATGGGCGCGTTGATAATAAGCATAAATGCCGGAAGCGCCTATGCCAAGAGTGCCGATCACAATGGCTAGTATGGAGGAAAGAGACAACAAACCCCGAAGGAAACCGAACATGCGCTTGCTCCTACAGTACGAACCAACGTTGAGTAAGTGAACCAGCAGGGTCTTCCCGATAATATCAAAGACATCCGATCACTTTGACTTTATTGCTCTGATCTGTCATTGAAGCGGAGGTACTACCTTAGTAAAGTATCGGACATGCGGATCGTGTTCGTCAGAGTTAAACTTTTATCTTGATGAGTGTGGCAACGATGGTGTCATTTATTTTTTACCATAAGCCTCAATCAATTGATGGATGGTATCGAGTGGTACGATTTTATCGACCGCGCCGAGTTTGACCGCTTCTTTTGGCATGCCATAGACCACACAAGTCTTTTCATCCTGCGCAATAGTTTCAGCGCCCGCATCGTGCATGTCCCGCATGCCTAATGCGCCATCGTCGCCCATGCCTGTCATGATGATTCCCAAGGCATTTTTCCCAGCACATTTAGCAACCGAGCGGAACAATACATCGACAGAAGGCCGATGCCGATTCACCGGCGGCGCATCTAAAATTTCGACATGATATTGGGCACCACTGCGCTTCACTTGCATATGGCGACCACCAGGTGCCACTAAAGCTCGTCCCGGAATTACACGATCACCGTTTTTCGCTTCTAGCACTTCCATTGCGCAAAGGTTATTTAAGCGATCGGCAAAGGCTTCGGTGAATTTCTCTGGCATATGTTGCACGATCACGATGCCGGGCGCAGTACGGGAGAGCTTGGTGAGTACAAATTCTAAAGCTTGGGTGCCACCCGTTGACGTCCCAATCGCGACTAACTTATCGGTTGTGACTGACATCGCATTATGTAAGCTGGCATGCAGCGCTGGCATCACTTCGTCAATTTTAATTTTTGCTGGCACGATTGGAGCAACACCCATACCGCGTAGAGGCCGTAAATTAGCGCCTGCTGCTGCTTTTACCGCTTGTACGATATCACCGGCATCGAGTTCTAAAAAGGTTTTTAGACCCGCTTTTGGTTTGGTCACAATCGCTACCGCACCTGCGGCTAATGCCTGCATCGAGGTTGCCGCCCCTTTTTCCGTCAAGGTTGAGCAGATAATGACTGGCGTCGGGCGAATCGACATGATTTGCTTGAGAAAGGTAATTCCATCCATCCTCGGCATTTCCACATCCAGCACGATCACATCCGGCCAATTGGTGTTCATTTTATCCATGGCGAAAATGGGATCTGGCGCTGATGCAATGACTTCGATGGCACTGTCTTTGCCTAGCAAGGCTGTTAGCACTTGCCTGACGACGGCAGAATCATCTACTAGCATGACTTTGATTTTTGCGCTCATTTATTCCATCACCTTATCAACATGTTTGACCCATACATCACCTGACCACAGATCAAACATGATATTTCTATGGCCGTTGCCACCAAGATGCTCCGATTTGATTTTAAAACCGTATTGTTCCAAAAGATGCCGTCCAATGCCTACATTTTGTTCTGAGACCGAAAACACACGCGTGTCTTGCCCGGGAAATTGATTACCACCACCGAAAATCTTGACCTCATAGTCATGCGCTGAGGTGTGTGATTTTTTGATCTCTTGCAGAAACAGATGTATCGTATCTTCTGCGTATTTACCATTGAGTTCGTGGTTATGCTCGGGACGTTTATTTTTCGGCAGCATGTAGTGGCACATGCCACCAATATGCTTTTTCGGATGCCACATTGTAATAGACACACAGGAACCCAAAATAGTTCGAATGCGAGTCTCTCTATCTCCAAAATAGAAGTCACCTGGCTGTAAGAAAATATCAATGTAAAAACCTGGTTCATTCATGTTTCGCTGCTCACTTCACATTTCACATTTGAATTCGATAAAATGAATTTTGCCGCAGTGCAATTATTTATGATGCTAACGCATTAGCGCAGTCTATATCGTGATTTGATGCGCAATATAAACAAATTCCTCATGTTTCAACTCGAAAATTCTACAATCTGCCGTCCGTCATTACTGCATGTACGATCTGCTAACAAGGTCTTAACAACATCGTGAATTTGAATCTTAGTCTTGCTTTTGATACACCGAAGGGGCAACTAGCTCCAACGGTGAATCTAAACCGTTCAAGGTTTCAGAATGACTAATGATGAAATAGCCACCCGGCTTTAATTTTTCTACGATTTTCTGTACCAATTTTTTCTTCGTGTCGCGATCGAAATAGATCATGACATTGCGTAAAAAAATGACTTCAAACATACCCAAGTCGGGTAATTGTTCAATCAAATTGGCAGTGCTGAAATGCACCCGTTTTCGAATAGTGGCATCCATCAAAAAGAAGTCCTCAAATTCTTCACGGCCTTTGAGACAATATTTTTTCAATAGCGTTGTTGGAATTTTTTCAGCAGCGAGCAAGGGATAAAGCCCACGACTGGCTTTTTCCAATACTCTGGTCGAAATATCAGTGCCGATCACTTCCCAATTCTCGGACGCAAACGACTCCGCTAGCGTCATCGCGATCGTGTACGCTTCTTCACCGCTTGAGCTGGCGGCACTCCAAATCCGAATCCGTCTTTGTTTGGCGTATTGAGGAAAAACCACTTTGACAAGAAACTCAAAATGTTTCGGCTCACGAAAAAAATAGGTTTCATTGGTGGTTAATAAATCGATCGCCGCGGTGGTTTCGTCTTCGTAGCCTGGTCGCCCTAACAGAGCGAAATAATCCCCATAGCTAAACAAGCCACGACTGCGTAATCGTTTATCCAGTCGTCCCATGACCAAAGCTTGTTTGCCATCGTTAAGTGCAATGCCTGTGCGTTCGTACAAAAAACGTGAGATCCATTCAAATTCGGTTTTTTGTAATTGCACGGGTGCCGTGGTGCGGATTGGTGTGCTACTCATTTTGTGTTTCCATGTCGTTGATTCTCAATATTAATGTAGCTCAAAAACGTTCAAACTTCGCTTCGGAAACATCGCGATTATTGATGCGTTTTTGATTTTTATTAAACTTTGTTTGACTTGCCTGAGATCCTGTGGCGTGCTCTTTCTTTGTGTTCGTCTGATCCGGCCCGATTTTGAAGAAGCCCATTAATTCCATCAATTGCTCAGCCTGGCCAGCCATCTCTTCCGCGGTTGCCGCAAGTTGTTCAATAGAAGAGGTCTTTTTTTTGTTTTTTTATCCCTGATTACGAAATTCGAATATCGTTAATTCTCACCGTCTTCGTTCTTCATACCACCCAGCCCGTGAACAGATTGCCCGAGGGCTAGCATTTCATCAATCGATAACACCTGATCCAAATTGAGAACGATCACAAAACGATCGTCTTTTTTTGCCATGCCGCTGATAAAATCGGGTCGGATCTTTGCGCCAAATGTTGGCGGTGGCTCAATATCCGCACCCGCGATATCGATCACTTCGTTGACCGCGTCGACGACAATGCCGATGCTTTGTGCATCCTCTTGATCGCCTTGTTCTAACTCGATAATGACGATGCTGGTTCGGCGTGAAATAGACGTGGTACCCCGACCAAAGCGTGCGGTTAAATCCACGACCGGAACAACACGCCCACGCAAGTTAATCACGCCGCGGATGAAATTGGGCATCATGGGGACTTCAGTGAGGTCACCAAATTGAATGATCTCTTTGATGTTCAAGATACCTAATGCAAAGACTTCGCCACCGAGCACGAAGGTCAAATATTGGCCTGAATCAGGAAACTGTTTCTTCGAAGTCGTTGTCAGGTCTTTGCCGGTTTGTGTTTTACTAATTGCATTCATCATTTATCCTCCTAAAATCGTTCAAATTTGGCGTCGTCAAGGCATCCGCAACCTGAAATTTCTTTGTTTTGTTTCATTTCAGGAGATGAATCAGTCGTGTGGCAAATATAGATGGAGAGGGGGATCAGTATTTGGCTGAAATACCGATGGCCCAACTGAGATTGCTGGTGTTCTTATTGAGGCCTTTGGATAAGGCTGTGTCGATTTGTAAGGTCGAGGTCAACAAGTAGGCAACGCCGACATCCAATGTCGCTAAGACGCCCCCATTTTTGCTGCTGGCAATTTGTGGTGCCGCCAGCTCTACAAAGGAGCGAAAATTATCTGTCCATGCTTTGCCGAGAACAATGCCAAAAATGCCGCTGATAAATCGATCGCCGTTGTCATTTTTCTGTGACATCAAGCCAGGCATGACACCTAGTGAAAAATCATTTGCTAGCGCCCATTCGCCAACGGCGCGGATCGATGGACGTATGCCCTGTCCGCGAAATGCGCGACTGCCGGAATCGACATCTGCATGCACCAAAATCCCGATGGATGGTGCATTAGCTTCAGCGTCGGCGAAATCCTGACCATTGAGCGTGCATAAGCTCGCGACCGTTAGAACACCGCTGATCCAAATTTGTCGTTGGGAATTCATCATTATGCGTGTGTTCTTAGCCATATCTCACCTAGTTATGATTCAAGCTTTAGATCGCATTCGGGAGCCTATTTCTATTGCGTCAAGTTTGCTAACTGTTAGAAAAAACCATTTGTTTCTGCCTCTACATCGGCTTGCCGTCTTACTGACTTCCTACTTGATGGCTATTGCCAAGACCTAATTCGATATCAGGAATTTAGCTGTAACTGTTGATGCGCCTGCTTGGTATAGCGTTGCACCATGCTGCCGATACTCAGGATTAATGCGACTTCCCCACTGCCTAGGATGGTCGAACCACCGATGCCTTGCAGATGGGTGAAAAGTTTTCCTAGTGGTTTAATGACGGTTTGGAATTCGCCCATCAAGCGATCCACCACCAAGCCCGCCTTATTGCCGGCATAGCTGACGACGACAATATTTTGCCGCCTTGGTACATCGCCATCAATGTCATAGAGTGTACGCAAACGTATGAATGGAAGAACCTCGCCGCGTAAATCCATGAAGTCGTTGTCACCGCAGTTGCGTGGTAATTCTAAACATTCGATCACGTTATCTAAGGGAATGACAAAGGAAGAATCGCCGACGCCCACCAAGAAACCATCGATGATCGCTAAGGTTAAGGGCATGCGTATCCGCATCGTTGCACCGACCCCTATCGTGCTGTCAATGTCTATCGTTCCTCGCAATGATGTGACATTGCGTTTGACGACATCCATGCCTACGCCACGTCCTGATAGATTAGAAACTTGATCAGCAGTGGAGAAGCCTGGTTCGAAAATGAGCGAGTAAATTTCTTTGTCGCTGAGATTGGCTCCGGGATTGACCAATCCTTTCTCGATCGCTTTGGCTAAAATTTTGTCGCGATTCAAACCGCCGCCATCATCGCCCACTTCAATCACGATACTGCCAGATTCATGATAGGCATTGAGACGTAAAGTGCCTTGCGCGGGCTTGCCACGCGCGACGCGTACAGCGGCTGATTCGATACCGTGATCCATCGAGTTACGAACTAGATGCATGAGTGGATCGCCGATCTTATCGACCACCGATTTATCCACTTCGGTGTCACCGCCAGAAATTTCTAAGCTAATATCTTTGCCCAGTTCGATACTGACGTCACGTACCACGCGTTGGAAGCGGCTAAAGGTGGTGCCGATTGGAACCATGCGTAACTGTAAAGCGCTGTCTCGAACCTCCTCGACTAAACGCATCACTTCGCTAGTCGCTTCGAGTAGGGCGACATCATTGGATTTGCTGGCGCGTAAGTTGGCACCAGCGCCAGCGATGACCAATTCGCCGACCAGATCAATGAGCTTATCGAGACGTTCTGCATCGACCCGGATATTTTGTTTTTCCCTGGCCTTGGTGTCTTTGACGTGCTGCTGTTTTTGTAGGGCGGCATTCAGGATAGGCTCTTGTAACATTTCCTGATGCACTAAAATTTCGCCTATCGGTGCTTCTTTACTTTGACCATTGGTATCGCGATGAGGTTTTTGTTGTAGACGCAGGCATTCTTCTAACTCGTATTTGGTCAGGACGCCACTTTTGATCAAAATCTCACCAAGCAATTCATCATCATTTGGAAGATTGTTGATGATGTCGATGTATTCATCAATTTTGCTGCGAGGCGGTACGATACGAATCACACTGCCTTCGCGAACAAACTCAAAGACGTTTTCAATCGCTTCTTTGGTGGCACTACTTTTCAACACCACCTCAAAACCGAGATAGCAGGTCTCTGCGTCCATGCGATCGACATCTGGGATGTTGTTGGTAATGGTGATCAGGTTGACGACATCACCGAGTGTGCTGAGATAACGAATAAACGACAAGGGATCCATGCCATTGCGTAAACAGTCCGGATTGAAACGGAGCGATAAATACCAATTTCCTGAATCAACTATACCGCCACCAGTGGCATGAGCATGCTGTTCATTTTGATGAGCGACAACATGCGATGCTTGCGCACTGGTGCCGCCATTGATAAAGCTGCGCAATTGTTCGTGCAGTTCTGCACCTGCTGATTTTTGCTCTTGGGTCTCTCCCATGTTGCCGGCCGCAATCTCATCAACCAGACTACTGATGTGATCGCGACAGGGTAGTAAGACAGCAATAAGTGCCGATGATACGGCGATCTCTTCATTGCGCAACATGTCGAGCAAACTCTCGACCACATGCGTAAAGTGCACAATGTGATCTAAGCCAAATAATCCAGCAGAGCCCTTGATCGTATGAGCGGCTCGAAAAATCGCTCCAATGGAATCGTCAGGGTTGTCGTCATGTTCTAAGCCGAGCAGGCCATCTTCCATGTCTTGTAGTAGTTCGCGGCTCTCGATCACAAAGGTGTCGAGCGCGGCTTTCATCTCATCTTCAAAACTCATACGAAGTCTCCTGCGGATCTCTTAGGTCAAAATAACTTGATCACCAAATGTTGCCGTCATATTGCACATCTCCAGCACTTCTAATACCGCTTTGCTGTGCATGGAATAACGGATTTTTTTATTCCGTCTTGCCGCTTCTTGCTTCATTAAAATCAGCACTTGCAGACCTGCGCTATCCATTTCAGAGACTTGCGATAGATTCACCTCTAAGTCATCGCCACTCTCTAAAAATTCTTGTAAGTGCTGTTTTTCGACGGCTGCCGTGTAGATCGTTAGTTCACCTGCAATAGACTGTGAATTCACGATATACCTCTATGGCAAGATGAGTTTAGAGACCGCGGCCAGCATTTGTGCCGGTTGAAATGGTTTGACTACCCATGCCTTGGCGCCAGCTGCTTGCCCTTGCAATTTTTTGCCTTCTTGCGATTCCGTCGTCAGCATGATAATTGGCGTAAATTTGTACATAGGAAGTTTTTTAACTTCTTGTACAAAAGTGATGCCATCCATCACCGGCATATTGACATCGGAAATAATTAAATGGATTTTTTGCCCTTTTAATTTGCCTAGCGCATCTTGACCATCGACTCCTTCGATTACGGTGTAGCCCGCACCACGTAGCGCTAAGCCTACGACTTGCCTGACGGACGCTGAATCATCAACCACCATTACTGTTTTTGACATGTTTAACCTCGAATATATAGCGTTTTAAAAATGGTACTGAAGTACTTAAAAGAATGTGATATCTGGATCGTTGCCATCAGCGGCATTGGCTGCTGAATTACCGTTACTTCGTGACTGCGCATGGTTGATATGTTGATCATCCATGGTGTAATATTTTTCCAAATCATTTAACCATTCGGCAGTTGTTGGGATGCCGCGATTCTCATTGATGATCACCAGTAGCTTCGTGATATCCCTGTCCAATACATTGAGCATTTGACTGACTCGATCTTGGTATTGCAATGTGATGAGTAAATTTTCCACATCATTGCGTATCACTTCACCTTGGCTGCGCATTATCTCTGCCGCATTACCGAGATCTTGTACATGACCTAAGACAGCTTTAACGACATTTCCTGAGCGTAGCAAAATATCCCTATCTTGGTCATTGGCTTTTCTTGCGGCTTTCAGAGTCTCCTTGACGACACTGGTGATATCGTTGACGCGCGAGGTGATCGTTTCTCCAGTTTCCGATGAAATCAAAGATAGCCGGCGAACCTCACCAGCGACCACCGCAAAGCCTCGGCCATGAACTCCTGCCCTGGCAGCCTCAATTGAGGCGTTAATAGCGAGTAAATTTGTTTGCGCTGCAATGGTGGCTACACTATGCGCCATGTCTTTCAAATCGGCAGTTGATGCTGCTAGACCGCTGATGGCTTCGAGTAGATCATTTTTGTTATCGATCATGGTTTCAAGATGCTCGATCACTGGCTGAAGTTCATCGCGACAAAGATTTAAAAGATGCATTGTCGCTTTGTGGCTGGCGGATTCTCCTTCGCCACTTTGCCCAGCAAAGCCAGCAGCGTCAAATTGACCAATAATGGAACCAAAGCTTTCAATTAACTGAGTGACTGCGGTTTCGGTTTTGTCCTTGATCGAAATGACGTGATTTTGCCAAATTGGCAGTACACCTTGAAAGAAGTCTGTTTCTTTGTTGCTTGGAGTGTAGCGTACGACGACGATTTCCTTCGGCATCTCGGACTGGGTTTGAGGTGCTGGTGGTGCGTTTGACTTGCCAAGCTGTTGCCAAATATAGGCGGTCAATAAAACGCCTAAGAAAGAGATGAGTTCTAAAGGACCAGGTTTAGAAAAAATCGGTAATATCGCGAAGACGACTAGTGCCGTCGGTACAAGCAGTTGAGGATTAAGCTTGCCGAGCAAAAGTGCTGGTTTAAATAAAGTTCTCTCTAAATGCATTTGCTTTTTCCCTGGTTGCCACCAAACAGTGAGTATCGCGTTTTCGCAGCTTAATCGAATCAATCTATGTTGCCTCGCGGATATAGCTTAGCATGCTTCCAAATGACCTTGTTGCAGAAATCAATGAAGGTGTTGTACTTTAAGTGGTTTGCGATTGGAGTAGGAATTTATGATTACGACAATGTTGAGAAATATTAAATTCGAATCGGTACATAATTGTGAATCTTTGTGAATCTTTGTGAATTTGTCTTTTTTTATAGATCGTTGTTTATTCGTGATGATTTGGGTGTAAGACACATCGACGCATTTAGAATGTGACTTGTTGCATAAAGGGAAAAGTGGTATTTTTCTTTCGAAATAGGTAGTTAAGGAGAATCGAATGACCGAACAGTCAGCGTTAAAAGTACTCATCGTGGACGACTACGATATGACGCGTACATTGTTGAAGATCATACTGCGCGGACAGCGGTTTGAGATTGTTGGGGAGGCGACCGATGGGGAAGAGGGAGTCGCTATGTGCGAAAAGCTTCGCCCGGATATTGTGCTGCTGGACGTCGTGATGCCGAAATTGAACGGCTTGGATGCGCTCGCTAGAATTAAATCTTCATCGCATCAACCGATGATTTTGATGGTCTCGAGCGCCGACGAGGACAGTATCGTTGAGGAGGCTTTACGTCTAGGAGCCAGTGGCTACATTCTCAAACCATTTAATACCGCGAGTGTGATTGAAACTTTGAATGAGGCCAGAGAGAATTTCATTGTACGAAATGCGGCTTCTATTAAGCGTCACACATAGCTGATGTGTTGGCTAAATGTGTTTGGTGATTGTTGCCTAAACACCACCGAAGAAATCATGTTGACGCCAAGCCTCATAGATCACAATGGCAACGCTATTGGAGAGATTTAAACTGCGATTGTCTGGACGCATCGGTAAACGGATCCGCTGGGAGAGTGGAAACGATTCTCGTAACGCAGTTGCTAAGCCTCTCGTTTCGGCGCCAAAAACAAAGTAATCACCAGCTTGAAATGCGATCTTTGAAAATGTGCTTGAACCATGTGTTGTCATTGCAAACAGGCGCTCGGGCGCAGGTCGTTCAGAGTTGATGAAAGCATCCCAATTTTTGTGAACTTTCATTTGTGCATATTCGTGGTAATCGAGGCCAGCACGCTTAAGTTTGCTATCTTCTAGCGGAAAGCCCAAGGGCTCAATAAGATGGAGTTGTACACCAGTATTCGCGCAAAGACGGATGATATTTCCAGTATTTGGCGGGATTTCTGGCTCGACTAACACAACATTAAACAAGGCGATTCCTTCACTTAATTTAGTATGCGCATGATAGCGCAAACTTCGCGTGTTGACTGCGTCGTCTGACCAATTGCGAATCTAAATTAGGAGTTTCCTTCGTTTGCCTAGTCACCATAAGCAATCTTATTGAACATATCATGCTAATGCCAAGTCGTTCTGGCAAATACCAGATTGCTGACACTGATTGCACCTGCTTGTTTTAGGACTCTTGCAATTTCATTTAAGGTTGTGCCTGTGGTGATCACGTCATCGACGACAACCAGATGTTTGCCGTCGATTTCCTCTCGACATTCTGGGTTAGTAAAAAAAGCTCCTCGCACGTTATGATATCGATCGTCCGGATGTAAGCTACTTTGTTGCAGGGTTTCCTTGAGGCGCCAGACCAGATTTGGCGCCAGCTTATTGTTCGGGGGCAGCTTCAGGTTCTTGGCGATTTCTAACGATTGATTGAAGCCGCGCGCAATGAGTCGCTGACGACTTAAGGGTACAGGGCAAAAGATATGTGGAGTTGTGGAAGTTTGCGTAAAATGCCGAATGACGATGCTTTCTAATTGTTCCGCAATTAATTTTGCATAGCGTAAATCGCGCCCAAACTTGAGTCCCAGCACCAGACTGTCGACTGGGGCAAGGTAATCGCAACTGACGAGAGTTCTGTCAAAATGTGGAGGCTCTTTTAAACAGGCGCCGCATCGATTATCAGAACGAGAATTTAAGGGTATGCCACATTGCAGGCAGCGGACTCGGTTTGAAGGGAAATAATCAGTACGGCAGGCGTCACAAATTCCTTGTTTGGAAATCAATGTGCACAGGGCGCAATGGTGAGGTAAGACATACTGCAGGAGATTTTGCATAGTGTTTAGATGTCGCAAATCGGTATATAAACCATCAAATCCAATTTTTACTTTTTCTGATTTGTTGCACTACGAATGTATTCATTTCATTTTTTGGCGCGCATTGACAGCTTTATTGAAGTTAGTCCCACATTTCCATTAAAACTTGTGCGCCGTTCATGGCAAATCTGAATGGGCAAACTGGGTTAAACTCCGGCAAATTCCTTTAATCATAGAGTCAATTAATATTAAGTGTAAACTTAATATGTCTTTTTTTTACAATAATGAAAAGCGCTCCAATAAATCTTTCACACGTGCGTCGGCTGTTTTCATCTCCGGCTAGGGTCGATCGTGCTCAATTTCTATACCGAGAAGTTGCCCATCGCATGGCCGAGAAACTTGACCTGATCAAAATCGACTGCAAGTATGCTCTGGATCTCGGCTGTGGTTCGGGTTCGGATTTGCAATCATTAGTTAAGCGCTTTCCTGACGCAAGCACTGTGGTCGGAATTGATGGTTCTTGGCAGACATTGAAACAAGCCAATCAGGATGAACGTGCGCCAGAAAGTCGGCTGGATTCGTTCTTGACGCGTTTTCTATCGGTCGGAAGCAAGAGGCAGAGTCAA